>CAZVGP010000069.1:0-3374 GCA_964626715.1 uncultured Candidatus Saccharibacteria bacterium | reverse complement strand
CACCGCTTCGTTCAAAAATCCTTCCGAGTTGACGTCCAAAAACTCCCGCGCCAATGACACCCACGTGCATATGTTCATTCTACAACTAAACGGCTGTACATGATTAAGACGTTTTGGTTGAAGACTGAATTTTAATTTCGTTTTTTACCAAGCCCTTCTAACGTAACGAGAAGCGGTGAGCCGAGGAAAATCGATGAATAGGTACCAGCGATGATGCCGATCAAGAGCGTGAGGACAAAATAGTGCGCTGACGCAGGACCGATGAAGAAGAGGACCAGAAGCACGATGACAACAGTCAAAGAGGTGTTGATGGAGCGGGTGATGGTCTGCGAAACGGACTTCCCTACTGTCTCTTCGAAAGGTTCTTTTGAATTATTCCGCTCTTGATTCTTCTTCAGGTTCTCCCGCACGCGGTCAAAAACGACGATAGAGTCGTGGACCGAAAAGCCCAATATAACGAGCAAAGCGGTTACGAAAAGCGTATCCACTTCGGCTCCGAGAAAATGCCCGAGAATAGCGAACGCGCCCACCGGCACGATGACGTCGTGCGCAAGCGCGATAAGGACCACAAGCCCGTATTTCCAGCTTGAAACCGGCTTCGAGACTTTGCGGAATGCAAGAGCGATGAAAAGAGCGATTGCGATAAGCACGAGCGCGATTGCCCAGATTGCGCGTGTTTGCAATTCCGACCCTATGATCGGACCGATCGAGGTGTATTCTTTTTCCTGGAACGGCCACTCATTCCCCGCTCCAGAGAGCGAAGCTTTCACGCCGCTGTATTGATCCGGCGTAAGAAATGGCGTACGGATGATATAGCCGGTCGTGCCGGTAGGGCGAACAGACGTTTCGGTTATGCCCACGTGCGAAAGCACAGCTGTCAGGTCGGAAACGGTCGGAACCGTATTCGTGTATGAAACTTCCAAGAGAGAGCCACCGGTGAAATCGAGCCCGAGCTTGAGGCCAAAGACAAAAAGCGACACAAGCGCGACGGCAACAACGATGCCGGTAAATATGTAGAAGCCTTTTCTGTTTTTGATGATCCACATGCTAGATTTTGTTTTCGAGTCCGCGAGCATTAGAAAATCTTGCACCCAGCCCTCTAAGCATCTTGGCTTCAGGAGCATAGAGGGCTGGGTCTAACAAAATGAAATTCGCGCCGCTCATATCATTTCCTAAGAAATCCGCTCCCAAAGAAGAAATGTGCGAGTTTCGATTCTGTTCCGCCAAAGCCAAGAGAAATCAGGAACGTGCGCGTCAAAGTAACCGCGGTGAACATCGAAACCAAAACACCAATGACAAAGACAAGCGCAAAGCCCTGAATGACTGCGGTGCCGCCGAGCCAGTAGAGGATGATGCCAGTGATGATTGACGAGAGATTTGAGTCGCGAATCGAGGTCCATGCGCGCTTGAAGCCCTCGTGTATCGCTTCCTGCAAGGGCTTACCTGGCCGGTCAGGCCCGCCGCGGAGTTCCTCTTTGGTTCGCTCGAAAATGAGGATATTCGCGTCAACCGCCATACCGATGGAGAGAATAAAACCCGCAAGGCCCGCGACGGTCAGCGTTACGGGTATCAGCTTGAATATGGCAAGCGAAAGCGCAACATAGATGCAGAGCGCAACCACCGCCACTACGCCCGGCAGACGGTACCAGAAAAGAAGAAAGAGGGCCACGAGCAAAAAGCCCCACAGTCCTGCGACAACGCTTTCAGAGAGCGCCTGTTGGCCGAGAGAGGCGCCGATTGATTGCGACGATTCAAGAGAAATGGGAACCGGCAGAGCACCGAAGTTGAGATTTCGTACCAGATCGCGAGCTTCTGCGGGAGTGAAGTTTCCGGTAATTGTCGCTTGTCCGTTCGGAATCGCTTCTTGAATGACGGGCGATGAGATGAGTTGATTGTCGAGAAAGATGCCGAGCTGTCTGCCGACGTTTTTCGTGGTGATGTCTTTGAATCTGACCGCGCCGTCGGTGTTGAACTGAAGTTCGATGATGGGCTGGTTCGAGAGCGCCCCCGCACGGCCGGAAGAGAATTGCAAATCCGCGTGCGTGAGGTACGCGCCGGTAAGGCCCGTGGGTACATACGTAACGGTGCTTGTGCCTTGTGTTTCTTGCAAACGAAAATCCAAAACCGGCGTCGAACCGATGGCATTCACTGCGTCAGAAAGATTGGAAATTCCCGGAAGTTCCACAATAAGGCGTTCTTCCCCCCCACCCGTAATGCCCCCGCGCTCCGTCTGGACCAATGGTTCGGAAACGCCAAAAATGTTGACCCTGCGCTCAATGATGTCTCGCAGTGCCTGCATGGACGAATCCACGTCCGCAGGAGCGAGTTTTGAAATATCGGCCGCATAGACAAGATGCGTGCCGCCCGCGAGGTCAAGGCCATAGCGGAACGGGAATGACGCTCCCGGATTTTGAGAGTGAACAACGAACCAACCGATTCCGACTCCTATCAAAAGAAGGGCGATGGCCGCGAGCCGGATGCGTAGCATGGCTGATAGTATGGCGCGTACCGCAACAAAACGCAACGCTAGAAACCGTAGAAACTTTCTTACTCCTTACTCTAATGTTCTCAAGAACACCGGAACAGTTTGTGGTAGTCGGTGTTGTGGTACAGAGTATGCCTTTTAAACTAACTCAACGACTCTCACGTTCCGAGGCAATGAGATGACTGAAAGCAGCCAAGCTTAGGCCGCCAAAAAATAACACCGGATTGAGTGTTACGGCACCCATTAAAGCGAACCCGTAACCAGCTCCGGCCGCGGCAGTTTCGTCCTCGCGTATTTCGCGCGCTTTAAGATAAAAGGGACTGTCCATGTCTCTAACTTCCTTTGACCACGCTCTAAATTTCTCCATATGTTTTAAGTTTAAAATCCCTTTGGTCCATACGAACGTTGAGAGCTTAGCATGGCAAGTAATCTCTGTCAAGTGTTAATTTTTTAGACTAACAAGGTTTGCAAAAATTTCTACCACAGCTACCGGGCCCACGCCGCCGGGGACGGGAGTAAAAAGAGAGGCTTTCTCCGCACACGCGGGGTCGGCATCTCCTACCACCTTCCCCGACGATTCGCTCGTGCCGCCGTCGAGGATAACGACGCCATTTTTTATCATGTCCGGCTTCACAAGCGCCGGAACCCCGGCGCCAAGAATGAGGATGTCGGCGTTTTTGGTTAGCGCCAGATCATCTCCTTTTATAAGGGTTGTGACGTTTGCGCCGAGCCGCGCGAACAAAGCGGCGGCAGGCTTGCCCACAAGCCTGCCGCCGCCGACGCACACGACATTCTTGCCAGAAATGGATATGCCATTGCGTTTCAGAATGTAGTACATCGCGGCAGGAACGGGCGGAACCGCAGAGATTTTTGCTTCGGCAAACGCAGA
>CAZVGP010000068.1:1169-3408 GCA_964626715.1 uncultured Candidatus Saccharibacteria bacterium | reverse complement strand
TCCCCGACCCCCACGTGAAGGCACCAAAGATTCCTTCCGTCGCTTCGCTCCTATCCTCCTGAGCGGGGATTTGTGTCGCTTGCGAAACGCAAGCGCGGGAAAGGTTTCCTTACCCGGCGCACAAAGATTTTTTATAAGTTACTATATAAGCTAGATGAGGCCGGTTTCAAAAACAAATACGCTCATTGTCGTGGGGGGGGGTATTTCCGGCATTATGACCGCATGGCAAGCCGCGCGCGCCGGGTATAAGGTGGAATTATTCGCGAAGAGTCCCGATCCTCGTATTGAAATGCGGTTAGAGGTTGAAAAAGAGTCCTCAACCTTTGACAGCAAGAATGACCAGCGGTACGTGACCATTTTCGAGGGACATCCGTACTTGGAACTTGAAGGCTACGTGAACAAAGTCTATCCGGGTATCGCGAACGATTTTCAGACCGAGGTGCTAAAAGGCGGAGTGCTGACTTCTCCTCTCAAAGATTTTTCAAAAGACACGCAAAAGTGGCTTCAGGAACGATACACCTTGAATAAGCGGCTGTTAAAAAAGAATCCGGAGGATGTACAGCGTATAGCGGAATTATTCGGCTCATACTCGCGAGAGAACAGGGCCGCGATGGAGCAATGGTTTACCATACTAACAGAACTGGTGCGGCGTTCTCCGCACACGCTTGATGATTTTTCGCTTCATGCAAAAGGCATCATGCGTCTGTACGACAATTCGGAAGTCTTCAATCAGTCAAAGATTTCTCATAAAAAAGAGCAGGTCTTCATCAGAGAGTACACTCCGGCGGAGCTTGTTGAAGCATATCCGGCATATCAAGAAGGCGTGGAAAGAGGATTTATAGCTGGTGGTGCTCTGGAAGTGTACGGCATCGCTTTTGCAGTTGGGACATTTTGTCGCGCCGTTCTTAGCGAACTTGAAGAATTTGGAGCAGGACTTCATTTCAATGCGGAAGCGAAAAAAGTTCTCCTGGATAAAAAAGGGCATGTTGAAGGCATCGCGCTTTTTAATGATGAGAAGGTTTACTCTGCTACTCATTACGTATTTCATACGGGGGCCTTTGCAGGACCGGAACTGTTTGAGGATATTTCTGAAGCTCGAAACAAGCTCGCGGCTGTCGAAGGGTATTGGATAACGATAGAAAATGCCGAAGCGCTGGTTTCAGGAATGGGTGATAAGCCGAATAAGGTGCATGGCAAAAAGAGTTTGGAAGAAATACTCGGTATGGTCGAGGCGGATTCTGCCGCCCTATATCGAAAACGCTTTGAAACGTTCGGCGTAGACGTGAAAAATCTAAATTCAATTGCTCCCATTGTGGACTTTAACAACATGCCCATCAGGAAAGACGGAAAAACTTTGCTTGGAGTCGGAAGCGGATATGTCTTCAAGGGGCTTGCCGAACGGGATGCGAAGGGTAAGGTTTCATTCCGTGATCACCGCGATAGCGAGCTTTTTGTTCTTGCGGTTATGGAATTGTGGCTTGAAGCGCTACACGGCAAAGAACTGCTTTCTCAAGGGAAAACAATTGTCCATCCCATAGGATGTAAACGCTCTTATACACCAGATGATCAAGAGCTTGATGTAAATCTTCCAACGGTTCTCGGCGGCGTCTGTATGATTCATGACGGCGGGAATACCGGTTCGACCACAAAATCAGCTTTCATCGCGAGCTACATTGTTGAAAAAATGAAAATGGCGTCTGCGCCTATGAACTCTGAAGTAATGAAAGCCGAATTTGGAGCTCTTCGGGCTCGCATGGGCAAGACACCCGAACAGGTGCCCACAGGTCGCTGGCAAGAGCTTTCTTCGCAACTCAATGCACTTCAACGTGCCTAGAAACTTCTAAAAAGATTCCAATTTCGTTTCACCTGGCGCACAAGTTTTTTTTGACCATATTCCAAAGGTAGTGTAGAGTAGCCGGATGTCGCACCACAAGAGTACTAGTAATTTTCTAAGGTCTGTAACCTAACAAAATTATGTCGTACCACAGGCACTTCTTGTTTTCTAATTCGCTTAGCTCATAATAAAACAATGTCGCAGGATAATCTCATCAGGCTCAAATCGTCCGCATCAGGGCACGTGATATGGACGAGGAAGAACAAGAAGAAGCTCTCGGGAGTGAAAATCGAGCTTAAGAAATACGACCCGAACGTCCGCAAGCGCGTGAAATACAAAGAAGCAAAGAAATAAAACCCCGAAAGGGGTTTTTGTCATATCGGGTAACAGTACGGTACTATTCTT
>CAZVGP010000068.1:0-1069 GCA_964626715.1 uncultured Candidatus Saccharibacteria bacterium | reverse complement strand
CGAATCCAAGATCGCCTGTCCATCCCAACGACCACGTGAACATGAGCCAGTCGACGAATGACACGGTGCCGACGGCTCTGCACATCGCTTCCGCGAAACTCCTCACAGAGCGGCTTCTCCCGTCGCTTTCTTCTCTTGAGAAATCACTCGTGAAGAAATCGAAGGAGTTCAAAAGCATCAAGAAAATCGGCCGTACGCATCTGCAGGATGCGGTTACCCTCTCGCTTGGCGATGAATTTTCCGGCTATGCCGCGCAGGTTTCATTCGCGTATGGGCTTATTAAAGCATCGCTCGATGACCTCTGCACAATTCCCATCGGAGGCACGGCAGTGGGGACCGGCCTCAATGCGCCGAAAGGATACAGAAGGAAAATCATTGCCGAACTCCGGAAGGCAACGAAGCTTCCGCTCGTACCTGCGCCGAACCTGTTCGAAAGCATCGCGACGCATGGCCGCCTCGTGTCAACGTCAGGTTCCCTTGAATCTCTTGCGGTCGCTCTCATGAAGATCGCGAATGACATCCGCTTCCTCGGAAGCGGCCCCCACGCCGGCTTGGGCGAGCTCATGCTTCCCGCGAACGAACCCGGAAGTTCCATCATGCCGGGGAAGGTGAACCCGACCCAGTGCGAGGCCCTGATGATGGTTGCTGCCCAGGTCATGGGGAACCATACGGCCATGGTGACAGCCGAGATAGCTCTGTCGAATTTCGAACTTCAGACGGCGAAGCCTCTCTTTGCGAACCTACTGCTGCAGTCGATCCGCCTTCTTGCGGATGCAATCAAGTCGTTCGAGAAGTATTGCGTTCGCGGCATTCGGGCAGACACGAAGCGGATTGCCGAAAACGCGCAGAGGTCTCTTGTCGAGATGACGAGGTTAGGCAAAGACATCGGCTATGACAAGGCGGCTCGCGCAGTCACACGAGCGCTTCAGCTCGAGAGAAAGAGAAAAAGAAAGCGATAAAGAACTACAACCTGATTCATGCTAGACTCTTTTTCTAAGGGCGCTTAGTTTAGTGGTAAAACAGCGGTCTCCAAAACCGCAGTCGGGGGTCCGATTCCCTCAGTGCCCGC
>CAZVGP010000067.1:0-3413 GCA_964626715.1 uncultured Candidatus Saccharibacteria bacterium | reverse complement strand
GCTGTCGCAGATGTTGCGTTCGGCATCAGAAGGTCCTGGCGGTAACAGAACATGAATCCCGTTAGAAAATCCTGGGCACACATGCGTACATACATCAGACTTATCAAAGCTCATCGAATGGTGCGCGGCGCGCAAGCGTTGTCCGCGGCCTATTTCTAACGGGATGAATCCGATTTTGAGGAATGCGCTCCTTGCGTTTGTGATAAGCGCCGCGATATTCGCGACGGGTTTCTGGGCGTCGAATTCCGTCAATAAGCTCCGCTTGGATGAGATACAGAATATCGAACAGCAGATCGCGATAGACACGCTCTCCGTGGAAACCCAGTTCGACCTTCTCTCGCGGCTCTCGTGTAAAAACGTGACCGAGAGCACGGAACTTTCCACGGAACTCAACGCTCTCGAAGGTCGCCTCGACTACACCGAGGGACAGCTCGGGAGCGAGAACCCGCAGGTCATACAGCTTAAAGGAGAATATTCGCTTCTCGAAATCAAGGATTACCTCCTCATGCAAGAAATCGCGCAGAAATGCAACCTGAAACCGGTGTTCGTCCTCTACTTTTATTCAAACAAGGGCGACTGCCCCGAGTGCGACGCGGCGGGGCACGTGCTTACGTACTTGCGGCAAACATACCCGCAACTCCGGGTGTATTCATTTGACTACAACCTCACTGTCGGGGCTTTGGATACACTCATAGGCATCTACAAGATCAAAAATATGCTCCCCGCGTTCGTCGTAAATGGAAAAACTACCTACGGAGTATCTGACCTCCCTTCGATAGAGAAGATACTCCCGATGGGCAAGCTCTCGACATCAACAAGTACGACGAATAAACAGATATGCTCTACTTTTCCAGAGCTGCCTTATTGCCAAATTCAGGTGCAGGTTCCAGCGCAATGATGATAGGCACATAGGCTTGCGTTATATCCAAGACACTGCACTCCTCATCTGCATTTTGATTACCACCGCACTGATTACTCCCAAGAGCACCTCGTGCAATTACCTCATCACCCACACTAAACTGTGAGTAGAGCTCCGGCATATCCAATTTTGTAGGGTCTAGCATCACTATAGCAACGTAGCCGTTTTTATCACTAATTTTTATATAGTTAACAGTAAATGGTTTTGCCCCAGTGTAGATATATGTTTTCTTTTGAAGAATTTTTCCTTGTATTTCAACAAGTTTAGGAAAGTCATCGGAATACTGACCTCCATTGTTATCTAAGTTTTGCACTGCCGCTTGGATGGTTTCTTTATTAAACGCCGTCCAATTTGGTTTTACTTGTTGTGGGACACTCAAATGGGCGTTCTGCGTTTCTGGAGTCGTTGAAGATGGCAAGGACTGGCTAATACCATAAAGCGTCCACAGTACAACGAGCACAATGACTGCTGTTAGAAACTTGTGGCGGTAAATCCAACTCCGTCTAGTCACCGGAGCTATTTTGCCGTCTACTTCGCCATTAATCATTATTGCTAATTATAATGTTGATATGTAGGTTTTCCAAAAGAATTTAATGGCGGAAGGCCCGGATTCCGGTAAATACCATCGCGACGCCGGCTTCATCGCATGCGACGATGGAATCAGCATCTTTCACGGAGCCGCCGGGCTGGATGATTGCCGTAACTCCCGCTTGTATCAAAACATCAGTCGCATCACGGAACGGAAAGAAGGCGTCCGACGCTGCGACGGCGCCCTTCATCCTCGCACCCGCTTTTGAAACGCACAGCTCCGTAGAGCGTCTCCTGTCCTGCTGGCCGACGCCTGATGCGATCAAGGTCTTCCCTTTCACAGCGACGACGGCGTTCGACTTCGAACTCCTGCATATCGCCCACGCGAATAAGAGATCTTCGACTTCAGTTTTTGTGGGCGTTCTTTTCGTGACAGTCTTGAGAGCTTCGGGAGAAATGATTGCCGTGTCAGCGCTCGCGACGAGCATCCCTCCGCGGATCTTATGCATCTGCGGCGCCACGGACGGCGCAGGGTTTTCGAGAGCGGGATTCACCAGCACTCGAATGTTCGGTTTTTTTGCGAAGATTTTCTTCGCGGAGTCGCTGACGGACGGAGCAAGCAAGACTTCGAAGAAATTCTCCGTCATCTTTTCCGCAAGCGAACCGTCGATTCCCCTGTTAACCGCCATCACACCGCCGAACGCGGCCAGAGGGTCTCCCTCGTACCATGCCGCGCGATACGCTTCATCGATAGTTGTCCGAAGCGCCGCCCCGCACGCGTTCGTGTGCTTCACGATGACGCACCCTGCCTCTCTGCCTCCTAAGTGCGAGAGCGCAAACAGCGCGCCGTCCATATCCAGATAATTGTTGTATGAAAGCTCTTTCCCCTGTAGGAACTCGAATTTTTGTATCGCAAGGGGGTCATCGGCACCATCACTTGTCTCGAAAAACCAACCTTCCTGATGCGGATTCTCGCCGTAGCGAAGTTTTTTCCCTTTGCCAAAATGAAGGTTGGGTTCCATGAATAGCTTATTCTAGCGGTTTTTGGTAGATGCGCCAATGCATTTTGGTCGCATATGAAATCCAAAAAAATCTGCTTTGCTTCGGTATGCGGCGTTTTTCCACGATGCGGAATTTAGCATGAAGCGCGTCAAGCTCTCCCTCAGTGAAGACTTTCTCAAATTTCCCAGTTTCAGGATGGTAAAAAGCATGCATTTCCTCTGCGGGTGATTCCTGTCGCATGAGTCGGTGGTACTCGTCATCCGTCGACATAACGTAAACAAGGAAATACCCTCCGGGTTTGAGAACCCTCAGCATTTCAGAAGCTGAAAACGCTCTTCCCCGTTCGCTTTCTATATCGGTTGAAACTGCGCAATCGATGCCAAAGTCGAAAGAGCCGGAAGGAAAATCCCAAGGCTTCGTTGCATCCATGACACGGAAATCTGTTTTCCTGGTAACGCCTTCCTCTGCCGCACGTTTTTTTGCTTCAGCGACAGCAATATCCGAAAAATCAAAACCGTACATTCGCGAGACGAAATCCTCTTTTGCAAGAGCGATAACGTTCCGCCCCTTACCGCATCCCATTTCGACGCCACGGGCAGTTTCAAGACTCTGTTTTTTCAAGAAGTTTATGAACAAAAGAATGGAGCTTGAGGGTTCGCGTTTATCCATCTGTACCAAAACATGCGGGCGGGCATGTTCCTTGTTCCATTTTTCTCTTTGCTCTTCGTGAGAGATAGGCATATCGAGGAGCCGCCCCTCGGATTCGAACCGAGGACCCACGCTTTACAAAAGCGTTGCTCTACCAACTGAGCTAGGGCGGCATAGAGGAAATCATTCCCCACTGAATACTATATCGAATCTGTTGTTTTGGCATCCAAACCGCTCTCCGGCTTTTTCTCCGGCGTAATCGTCTTCAAAAATGCCGAAGGCTCCTTGCCGTTCGCCGCGGGAGCAGTGTGCCGCA
>CAZVGP010000066.1:0-3414 GCA_964626715.1 uncultured Candidatus Saccharibacteria bacterium | reverse complement strand
GCCGAGTATTTTCCGCGCAGGCATAGCAGAGAGAAGATACCATGCGCCGCAAAAAACGCAGAGCGGATGCCTTACTGCAGGGCTTACCTTAAGCGCCGCAGACGGTCTTCAGCAGTGCCGCGGTCACTTGGTAGGGATCCATGTTCGCGGCAGGGCGCCGGTCTTCAAGCCGACGATCTGCACGATAGCCGCTTTTCGCATTGGTGGTTGTCATGGGAATCCGAATCGAGGCGCCTCGGTCCAAAACGCCATAGCGGAACTCGTTGATGTTCGCTGTCTCGTGCTTGCCAGTTAAGCGGATCTCGTTCCCCGCGCCATACACCGCGATATGCTCGTGATGTTTTTTCTTTAGCTTCTCGCACGCTGCTTTCACTGCCGCGATGCCTCCCGGCGCGCGCATAGATTTCGTCGAAAAGTTTGTGTGTGCGCCCGCGCCGTTCCAATCACCGGCAACCGGCTTCGGGGAGAGTGAGACTGTAATGCCAAACTCTTCTCCGAGACGATGCAGAAGCCACCGCGCAAGCCACAGCTGATCGGAAACCGCCAATGGTCCGAGAGGTCCTACCTGAAACTCCCACTGCCCCGGCATGACCTCCGCGTTAATGCCGGCAATCATGATGCCGGCGTCCAAGCATGCCTTCATGTGCTTCTCAATCAAAGGGCGCCCCATAATGTTGTCGACTCCGACAGCACAGTAGTAGGGTCCTTGCGGGCGCGGAAAACCGGCCGCGGGAAATCCTAACGGGCGGCCATCCTTAAAGAGCGTGTACTCCTGCTCGATGCCGAACCACGCGTCTGCTTTCTTGTATTTTTCCGCGACGTGACGGAGGTGCGCGCGGGTGTTCGACGGATGTACATCGCCGTTCGATTCGAAGACTTCGCACATCGCGATGAGGTGCGGCTTCCCGCGGATCGGGTCAGGCATGAAAAAAACCGGCGTGAGCCGGCAGTCGCTGAACTTTCCTTCCGCTTGTTCCGTCGAGGATCCGTCGAATCCCCACTCCGGAATGTCTTTTACTTTGGTAACCGGGCGGTTGATAATCTTGGTCTTACTACGCAGCTGAGCCGTCGGCTTCTGCCCGTCAAGCCAGACGTACTCAACCATTACGGATGTGTGAGTAGGCATAGTCCATTGTATCAAAGGAATCCCCTCTGGAAGGCAAGAAAGCACTGTGGAAAAGCGGAACTGGAAAAAACACTTTGATTACCTAGCTGCGGTGATGTATTAACCTTTGCGCGAACTCACTTCGCACGCGCGGAGCGCGTGGTGGCTTTGGATTGAATCGTACGCTCCAATCTGCGCGCCTCGCCCGCTCCCTGCGGTCGCGGGAGCAAAAACCAAAAATTTTCCTTCCTTTTTTCTTTCTTCGGCGAGTATTCTTGCTTTCAGCCTTTCAGTTAGAGATTCACTACCTTCCCATTCTGAATTTGCTGAAGGATAGAGTTGATACCGACAAAATCACCGTCCTGGTCGAAGTGATAAGTCCCAATCGCTCCAGTGAAGCTCGAGAGCTGGTGAAGATACTGGACAACTTTAGTGGAGTCGTCTCCTACGTTGGTTATTGCTTGCGCAATAAGGTAGACATCATCATATGCTGCACCGGCGTAGAATTGATAGGTAGGTGGGGAGCCATACGCGGTCTGGTAGCTCGTCAAGAATGCGGGACCCCTTCCTTCCATCGAGAGCCCAGGAGGATCAGCAAGTACGAGGCCATTCACGACTGCGCCGGCACCCACAGTCGCGGGGTCATTGAAGACCGCGCTCGCAAGCTGAGTGCTGATGTTGAGTTGATGTGTCTGCTGCGCAATCCGCAGAAGATTCGCGCTAGTTTGAGAGTCGATAAAGATGGCATCTGGGTTCGCTCCTTTTACTTTGGTAAGGAGCGAGCGGAAGTCAGTCGTATTACTGTCATAACTCTCATCGCTCACTATAGCTACGCCGTCTTTTTGCACTTCGGCATTGAATACCGTTCTTAGCCCCTGTGCGTAGTCAGTGTTCTCAGAGATGATGGCAATCTTTTTATACGACTTGGCGAGATAGTCCGCGAGCGCCGTCGCCGGCTGATTATCACTCGGGTTATTGCGCAAGAAGTACGGGCTTGATCCAGAAAGCTTTGGTGCTGAAGAAACCGGAGAAATAACAAAGACTTTCGCGGGAGATGCTATGGGGATGATGCTGAACGTCTCGCCACTGCACATACCTCCGATGATGTACTTTACGTGGTCGACATTTACCAGCTTCTGTGCTGCGCTGGCGGCGTCTTGCCCTGTGCATTTCCCGTCTTCATATATCACCTCAAGCTGTCGGCCACTTACGCCGCCCGCCTTATTGAGTTCGTCGACAGCGAGTTTGACGGCATTTTGTGTGGGTTCGCCATAAGCTGCGGCATCGCCGGTCAGGGGACCAATAAAGCCAATCTTAATCGGACCAGTTAATGCAGTGTTAGAAGAACTCGAACTAAGAAACCACCAACCGCCCCCAATCACGACTACCGCCACGACGATCCATGTGAGCCAATTTGTTCCGTTGTTCATGCGCGCTGCAATTTAGTGAATACAGATAGAGTATAGTCGCAAGATGCCCTGCGTCAAGTTAGCTCGAGCAATGGAAATTAATGATATCCATGCTTCTGGCCGATGTATTTGGTGGCATCATATGCGATTGTGTACAGTAAGAACACCCAGAAAACAATCCAATTTCCATAAAGCCAGCAGTAAATAAAAGTAGGGATCGGATAGTACAACATTGCCTCATTCAACAATGCGAGTGTTCCCTTTTTTTTTAAAACATCATCAACATAATCCTTTAACGATCCAAAGACTAGGAATATTGCATAAAAGATGAGAAAGGTAATTGGAGAGAATGTTCCTGTGAAGAGAAATGTAATGATGACGATCGATGCAGCGATCTGGTGGTTAAGAAAATCAAGTCTGTTTCGTACTACGAAAGCAACATTCATTGCTAGCATGATATTAGCGATTGTGTTATTGCCTGTAACTAAAAGTGCCCCAAAAATTCCCCACAAAAAACCGAAGATAATGGGGCTACCTTTAAACCACTTTAAGCCGTGCTCGTTCAACAAGTCAGCCACTTTCATAGTTATGCCGTAGGCAACGGCAAAAAATATTAGCAGCTGAATTGAAAATTGCCCAATCAACATGCGCAATCTAATTTTAGCAGTTTTGCTGTAATTTACGATACCTGGGTCTACCGATAAAAGATTATCACTGCGGAAGGGGAGGGATTCGGTCACGAATCACTAAGTATTTTACTTCGCCCACTCGTAAAATACTAAGTGTTCTCGACCCCGGCTCAGAAAAGCTCTCCCAGAGCTTTTCTTCCGCCTTTCGAATCCCGCGCACCTCATGAAAACGTTTTTCAAATAACGGCATAAGCCGTTTTGAAAACCGTTG
>CAZVGP010000065.1:0-3454 GCA_964626715.1 uncultured Candidatus Saccharibacteria bacterium | reverse complement strand
CCAAAAACCTCCGCGAATACCCTATCCACCGTTTCTTTGCTGATGTCATTGCAACCGATATTGATGACCTTCCGCTTCTTTCGCAGAGCCTCAAAAACCAGATTTGGATTCCGGATTGTCGTGTCCTCGAAATCGATGACCGCGTCGGCAGGAATGCGAGGATCGTCAGTAATCGTGTACCCTAAAGCATGGCAGATCTTGTAGAGTACGTGATACGTCTTCGGTTTTTCCGGATAGAACAGTATGAACTTCCTTTGAAACCGGCGCGAAAAAAGAACCCGCGTGTACAAGAGCTTGCTTGTAATAAATATCTCGATGGCAGCGGCGAGATCATCCAGTTTTTCTGAAAGGCCCTTCCAGTACCGGTGCAGGTCATGCGGCGGCTTGAGGCGGTACACTGCCGAACTCAAAAGAGCTGCGAGGGAGTTCCCTGCTATCCATGCGATGCCGACGCCCACAAGTCCGTATCGGATGAAAACATACGTGAGGCCGAGGATGCTTGCCGCGTATACCGCGTTCACGAGTATCAGGGCTTCGAGGTTATGTTTGATGCGGAACAATGAGCCGTAGGTAGAATACACGGCAATCACCAGCGCGGCAATCGTCACGAGAGAGAGGAAATCTGCTCCCATCTGGGAATAGCCTCTGCCGAAAAACCCCAGAAGGTAAGAGCCTCCCAGAAGAAGGATGATGATCGCCGGGGCAAGCAAGAAGCCGATGATGCGGATTGACTTCCTGAGATGCACGGAGACGTTCTCCGCATCAAAAGAGCCCTCGGCGAAAAACGATCGCGTGACCGCGGTCGGGATGACATACAGGAGGCTCGCGATCGTCATGACGATGTAAAAATAGGCCGCCTGCGTCGCTCCGAGGCGGTTGATGACGATGACCGGCAAAAGGGTCAGTGGCAGAAGATTCAAGACTCCCGACACGTAATTGCCGGCGGAATATTTCCAGACGCTCGAGAGGACCTCGCGAGAGAGAGTGAACCGAGGACGATAGCCGAACCGCGAAACCAGCACGTACCAGCTCAATACGAAGCCGATCGCCTGTCCGGCGGCGGCGGCGGAAAAAATCCCGAACGCGCCCCATCCGAAGAACAAAAGCGGCAGGAGCACCTTGACGACGCTGAAGAGAATATTGATCGCGAGAGAGTACACCGTCTGCCGATACCCGATGAATGCCGCGTCGGTGAGTATGTTGAGGGCTGACGTAACGCAAAACGCCATGAACGCGAGTGCGACATACGGATTATGGAGGACAAGAGCGAGCTGCGGAGAGATATGGTCCGCGAATATGAGAAAGAATCCCGAGAACGCGAGCGCGGCCGCGCCGACCAGGATGATGCTGGTGTTGAGTATGTCGTTTTGTGCGCGCGAGCGCGAGAGGAAGCGGATGAGCGCGGTATCGAACCCGACAAGGCTCACAACCGCGATCATGTTCATGACCGACACGAGCGCTGTCGCGACGCCGATCGCTTCTGTCGGAACCAGGTGCGCGCTCACGAGCCAGAAGAAAAACCCGAACGCGGCTAAGACCCCGGTCGCGAGCATGAGGTACAGGGCGTTCCGGAACAAGCTGTCCCGGTATAGAAAAATGAGCCTTGTGAGCATGATCGGAGGGCCTTTGAAAGAAAGGCTCCGAGAACTATACTTGAACATCTGTGCCAATACAAAACCAGAAAATGACCGGCTCTGTGATTCCTACTCCAAAAAGAAAACATCCCTTCCAGGCTTTTTTAGTTCTTATCTTGGCAGCGATAGGGATCGTGCTTGCAATCGCTTCATACGAAAAGCCCGTTCAGCCGCTGACAGCGCTGTTGACTGCTCCACAAACCACATCGGAAACGATCGCCACGTCTGCTCCGAAAAACGCTTCGGGAACTAGCACGAATTTCCCGGCGCGGGCTTTGCCCGCGCCGTATTCTCCCGCTTCTCCGATAGCTGGAAACTCTTCCTCTGCCATCGGATTATCAGTCGCGGACACGCTGTCGTTCGTGAGCGATCAGGAACTCAAAAAGCGGCTCGATGACATAGCATCCGTGGGAGTTGAATGGATCAGGATCGATATCGACTGGGGAGATGTTCAGCCGCAAAACAGCCGCCTGTTCCAATGGGGCAGAATCGATAGAGTGGTCAGTGCTGCGGCTGCTCGGAACATCCGCGTGCTTGCGATCCTTGTCTACACTCCCCCGTGGGCACGCCCTGACAACTGCAACTCCAACAGGTGCCCTCCCACGGAACTGTCGCTCTTTGGAGCTTTTGCCGCCGCTGCGGCGGCACGGTACGCGCCTTTGGGCGTCCATGACTGGGAAATATGGAACGAGCCGAATCTCAAGGGTTCGTGGCTCCCCCGCGCCGATGGCGCAGACTACGCGGCGCTTCTCAAGATCGCATCCGTCGCCATCAAAAACGAGGATCCCTCTGCGCAGATTATCGTCGGCGGACTCGGCGCAAGAGATACCGGAGAAGGAAGCATCTCACCGATTGATTTTCTGGCGGAACTTTATGCACGCGGCGCGGGGCACTATTTCGATGCAGTAGCATTCCATCCGTATTCATTTCCTCTGCCGCCAAATTACGCAGAGCAGTCGAACGCCTGGCAGCAGATGCAGAATACCGACCCGAGCCTCCGAGGCGTCATGGAGAAAAACGGAGACTCCGTAAAAAAGATATGGATAACCGAGTACGGCGCGCCGACCGGAGGACCCGGAGCGCTCGCGACAGCGGGCACCTATCTTTTCGCGAAATATGCCGACCACGTGAGCGAGGATTGGCAGGCGCATCTCCTCACCGATGCCGTCGCCAGCGCACGCGCGTATCCGTGGGCAGGGCCATTCTTCTGGTACAGTTACGAGGACATCGGCACGGGCCCATGGACGAACGAGAATTTTTTCGGACTCCTGCGGTATGATGGAAGCGCGAAGCCCGCATACACCGCTTTGAAACAAGCTATCGCGTCGTTACCATAACCGCATGAAGATACTCAAGTCGCTTTCGCTGACGCTCTTTGTGTTCGGTTTCGCCGGCTGGCTCTACATCGTCCTCAACTCCGAGTTCCACCCGTACACACTCTCCCTTCCCCTGACCCATTTCCTCCCCTATCCGCGTGAAGACACCTTTGGCGTTATGTGTTTCCTCGTGTCAGGGGCCTCTTTCTTTGTCTGGAACGTGCTGAGAGACGAAGAAAACTCCTGAAGAGAAACCCTATCCACAGGCTTGCGTTGCAGCGCTTTCTGTGCTATCTTTCCGCAACGGGTAAGATTTTTCAACTCTCCATGAAGGCGCCTACGGAGGACGCATATGAGGTTAGGGAAAAGGATCACGCTCGAATTTAGCCAATAGTCAAAACAAAAAAGTGGCAAAGAAACTCTATTTCGGCGGTTTGTCGTACTCGACGACCGACGATACATTACAAGCTGCAGTCTCCCCGTTCGGCTCCGTGGTCTCCGCGA
>CAZVGP010000064.1:0-3549 GCA_964626715.1 uncultured Candidatus Saccharibacteria bacterium | reverse complement strand
GTTGCAATGACATCAGCAAAGAAACGGTGGATAGGGTATTCGCGGAGGTTTTTGGCTATGGCATCAGCGTTGACCCTCTGACATACCGCGGCACATGCGTCAAAAAATCGAACACGAATGCGCTTCACGACGGAGCGATCGTCGAGTGCCCCGTAGCGCCAGAAATAGGATATGTCTACCAGAAGCTCATCAATAACACGGTTAACGACCGATCGGTCATGGATATCAGGGTTCTCATATTCAACGCGACGATACCGTTTACGATACGCAGGTACCGGACCATTGATGATCGATTCGACAAGGTCAGGGAGGCAGTCATGAGCGAGGCGACGAAAGATTTCAGCGGGGAAGAAATAAAAAAAATCCTCCAATTTACGAGGAAGTTCGGGTTGGACTACGGGGAGCTGGATATTGTGCGCGATCGGGATGACGGGAGAATATATATCGTCGACGTGAATAACACTCCCGCGGGCCCGAGAGGAGGAAGACAGATAAGCAAGGAAGACTACGCTGTGTTTTTTGAAAAATTAACCCGAGCGTTCGTCGCAGAGTTTCTCACGCACGGCTAGCTTTTTCTGTTTCTGATGGTTTCCTCGTAGAGCGCGATCATTTCTTTCGCGTGAATCCGTATATCGAATTGCTTGGCGCGCTCTACGCACGCAGCGGACATCTTTTTAAGGAGAGCCGAATTCGTGAGAAGTCGAAGAGCCTTGTGTGCGATTTCTTCCGAGTTTTCCGGCCTGACCAGATATCCCGTCTCGCCGTCCACGAGCCACTCGGGGATCCCGCCGACCTTGGTCGCGATGACGGGTCTGCCGACGCTCATCGCTTCGATCCCCACTTTGCCGAACGGCTCGGGCCAGACGGACGGCACGACCACGAGAGCCGATCGCGCATACACATCGTAGAGCTCGGAGCGGTCTTTGTGCCCGAGAAAGCTCACATGCTTCTGGAGCTTCAGCTTCGCGACAAGATTTTGGAGTTCCTTTTTGTAGCTTCCGTCTCCCGCGATTGCAAGAGAAACAGGAGATTTTTTTGCAATCTCCGGTATTGCACGAATGAGATACTCGATCCCTTTGGCTTTCTCAAGGCGTCCGACGTAGCTGATGAGCGTGCTTTTCGTATCTATGGGGACTGGCGTGAAGAGCTCTGTCCCGTTTCTGACGTAGGAGGCCTCTATCCCGTCTTTCGTAAGCTGTGATTGCATGTACTTGCTAAGGACGACGAAGCGATCGATGTTCCGGAAACCGATTCGATACAGGGGAAGCCCGATGTAGCGGTGATAGACATAATGGAGCCAGCCCTCAAGCGTCAGGCTTTTGTAGCGGAACGTATCATCAGTGAAAAAGCTCCGCGGGAAGCCCCACAGGATGATGCTCGGAAGGAAATCCTCCATGCCATGCACGGTCATGACTGTCGGATAATCCTTGAGCGCAGGGAGGACCGACGCTGATACTTCCCGCATGGTATGCAGATGCACGATGTCCGGCTGGAATTCTTTGAGCACCCTCCGAAGCATGCCGTACGACGCGGGGTTGAAGATCCGGTAGAAGAGTTTCAGAAACATCGGCCGGTGCTCTATCGCCTCGAACTCCACGTCGCTGAAGTGGGGAAGCTCGGGGCAGAGGTTGCTGGTCATGATTTTTACCGTGTGCCCCATGTCCGTGAGGATGGGCTGAAGGAGCACGATGCCGTTGTCGGCACCGCCGCTTTCATATCCGAGACTCGTGATGCGCAGTATTTTCATATGATGCAATTACCGATAGATCCGCACGGAGCCGTTGTCGTACACGAGTGCTTTGGTGGCGTCGAGGTATTTCAGCGGATACTGGTACACAATGATGGTGCCGTCGTACAAAACCGATGCTTCCTGTTTTGCGACATTTGAATCGCTCAAAAATACGTACGAATCTTTCATAATCACGCTCGGGAATATGTCTCCTGAAAACTGGAGATTCGTGAGCGATGCGATCTTGTTTTGCGAGTACCGGTCCGCTTGGAGGTCGAACGGCACGCCGATGTCCGCAGACTCTCGCGCCATGCTCTGGAGCCACAGGATGCCGTAGAGCTCTGATTTGTGCATGAGGTAGTTGTCGTAGTAGACGCCGGTATTGTTAAGGTGCAAGGCCGGGCTGTTGCCGCCGAAAAACTGCGGCAGGAGGGTTGTCGCGTATACAAAAAAGAGGAGCGCCAGAGCTCCGGCAAATCGCTCCGCTCCGGTCAGGAGCGGTGGGAGGACATCGGGGCGTTTCGAGAAAAAGCCAGCGGCCAATCGTGCGCCGTTGGCAATCCACGCCCCGATGAGCACCGTTCCCGTCACCATGAACGGCCCGAGGGCGAACATCGACTGCTCAAGCGCGCGGAAAACGCCGTATTCGGTCGAGAGGACCGGCAGGACAATGTTGATGCCGATGAAAAGCAGCGAGTATCCCGCGATGAGGTAGTATTCGCTGTCGACGTATTTCACAATCGACCGCCGGAATAGAACGTATATCACGCCGAGAACCGCCGCCGCTTCCAGAAGCTTTGCAATCAGCTGTCCCACGAAGGGGACGATGAGATGTGTCGGGATTCTCTGTGTTGTCAGGAATCGCCCGAGCAGGGTTGCCGGCAGCACGGCTTCTTTGAGCGGAAGAGGCGAGTACGATTCATAGAGCTTTGCGTCGAAATATTCTCCCTGATAGCCTTTCTCCCGCGTCGGGCCCGCCACCAGCTGCCGGTAGTCCTGTATATCCTGCTCCTTGCTCTGTTTGCCGAACGTGATGAGGCTTACCGCGTCTATCGAACGGCTGTTTTCGGTGAATCCCTTCTCGACCGTCGAGAATGTCTCCACAATGACCTTCGTGAACTGCCCGCCGGTATTGGTGATGAGAACCGTCCAGAGGAGCGTGAGCGCAAGAAGTACTCCGAACATGCCGAGCGTTATCCTTTGTTGTTTCGGCAGGTTCCGTTCTGCCATGGAAGCGATGGCAGATTCTGCAAAATATTTTCGCTTGAGCCACCGGATGATTTTCGAACAGATCGGCATCGACAGGGCGGTCAGCCCGAAAATGACGAGGATCGTGTAGGTCGTGGAGTAGTGGGAGAGGATGACGCCGGCGCCCATGCACACAAAGAGGAGCCTCCGCACGTGAAGCGCGAGTTTCTCCTCGAAGAGGAGATAGATCATGAGTCCGAAAAAGAGAAACGCTATTTCCTGGCGGATGAGGAAGGGCATGTCCTCGAAGAAGGTGGGAAACGCGATAAAGTAGAGTCCTGCAAGGAACGACAGCTGTTTGCCGATCCAGTTGCGGCTTATGAAGTAGGCGATAGGAGCCGAAAAAGCGAAGATGATTTGGAAGAACAATTTATAGATATACGGATCAGTAACGTTCATGATGTTCCCGAACATCGTCGGCAGGATGGTGATCGAGAGGCACGCGTTATAGGCGTCGCGAAAAAGCGCGATGCTCCAGATGCCGGCGTTTTTAGCGAGTTCGAATACCTTGTACTCGGCTTGTATGTCGTGGCCGGTTATGTACCAGCCGCGCAGAGACGTCATGAGAAGCA
>CAZVGP010000063.1:0-3730 GCA_964626715.1 uncultured Candidatus Saccharibacteria bacterium | reverse complement strand
AAGTAGTGATATGCACCTCGGGCGTTTTTTCTTATGATGCAAGGTATATCGCCTGATATAATCACTCCATGGGTAATAACAGCAGGATTGAGGGCGTCTTGCCGCTTCTCGGGGCTCTGGTCGTCATCGCGTCGGCTTCGATACAGCCGGGAGAGACGCTTGCGATTTCGGTAGGGGTTCTCATACTCCTGTCGCTCTATTTTTTCTTAAGAAAGAGAACTTAGAAGTGATTTTTCTTCACGCGCGACGCGAGAGCGTCGCGCGTTCGTGTATATCTTCTAATGCCAAGACTTTGGTGCTAGGGTATACCCCGTGAGATAGACGAGGACGTCATCTCACGGGGTATACTGCTCCAATGCCGGCGTTTTCTAGTACCTTCAAGCACGTTCCTTCGTTTTTGAAATCGAAGTGGGGCATCGCTGTTCTCGCGATCGTTGTCATTGGCGGCGCATATTTTTTTTTCAGCGGAAACGGGAAGAGCAAGTACCAGTTCGTTGCCGTGACCAAAGGGCCCATCACCGAGGTCGTGTCGGTCACGGGCAATACGACTCCGATCGCGAGCGTCTCCTTGGCCTTCGGCAACAGCGGCACGATCGCGCGCATCTACTCCGCCGTCGGGGAGCGCGTATTCACGGGCGAGCTCTTGGCTCTGCTCAATACCGGCGATCTTTCGGCGCAGTTGAAGCAAGCGCAGGCGAATGTCGACAGCGAGCAGGCGAAACTAGGGGGACTCATCGCCGGCTCGCGGCCGGAAGACATCGCCGCGGCACAAGCCGCATACGACAAGTCAGCGCAGGACCTCGCGAACCTCTATGCAGGCGTGTCGGACACTGCCGCGGACGCGTATGCGAAAACGAATGACGCGGTGAGAACCCAACTCTCCGCATTTTTCTCCAATGCCGAAACCAAACAGCCCATGCTCACGTTCACAACATCGAATTCGCAGGCGAAGTCCGACGCCGAACAAGGCCGCGCGTCGGTCGGAGCGGCGCTAACCGGTTGGCAGAGTGATCTTTTCTCCATCACGGCGGCTTCTTCACCCACTGACCTCGACGCTGCAATACAAAAGGATCTCACACGCCTTGCTGGGGTAAGCGCATTCTTAGGGAGCGTCAGCACGGCTCTCAATGGTGCTACTAACCTTGATGCGGCGACCCTTGCCGCGTACAAAAGCGGCCTCGGCAGCGCGATTGCCGAGACGAATACGGCAACTAAGAATCTCAATACCGCCGGCCAGAATATCGCTTCGCAAAAGCTGGCCGCTGAACAGCTGAAAGCCGAACTCGACCTCGCGAAGGCGGGTTCGACGCCGCAGGATATCGCCGCGCAGAAGGCGCAGGTGGAGCAAGCGCAAGCGAGTGTCGAGAGCATCCGTGCAAAGCTTGCAGATTCAGAGATCATCGCGCCGCAATCCGGTGTCGTGACGCAGTTCGATGCAAAAGTAGGCCAGCGGGCGACAGCCGGAACCGCGCTCGTAGCAATCATCTCTGACTCCGCATTCGAAGTTGATGCGGACGTGCCCGAAACCGACATCGGAAAAGTCGCGGTCGGTGATGCGGTCGGGATGACGTTCGACGCGTTTCCGAACGAAACGTTCCCGGGTTCCGTCTTCTATGTTGACCCTGCGGAAACCATCTCCCAAGGCGTTGTCTCTTACAAGGTGAAAGTGTCGTTTGCGAAACCGGACCCGCGCATGAAAAGCGGCCTTACCGCGAACCTTGATATCGAGACTGCGCACAAGGACACGGTGTTTATCCTGCCGCAGTACGCGATACTCCAGAACGACCAAGGGACGTTCGTCGAGATTCTTGCAAGCGGGAAGGTGAGAAATGTTCCCGTCGTGTTAGGCCTTCAGGATGACAAGGGCAACGTCGAGGTGGTGTCGGGGGTTTCGGAAGCGGAAAAGGTTCTCAACATCGGTTTGAAACAATGACGGGTCCGATGATTGATGTGCGCGATCTCGACAAAGAGTATCGCGACGAATCGCCCACCGTTGCCCTGCAAGGCGTCACGTTTTCAATACAGAAAGGCGAGTTCCTTTCCATCATGGGCCCCTCCGGAAGCGGCAAGTCGACCCTGCTCCACATCCTCTCGTTTCTCGACCGTCCGACCGGCGGCTCATACCGATTCTTGGGGAAGGGCATTGACGAGATGGATGACCGCGAGCTCGCGCACGTCCGAAATTCCGGCATGGGATTCGTGTTCCAAGCGTTCAACCTCCTCTCCCGCGTCTCGGTCTACGACAACGTCGAGATCCCACTCCTCTACTCCGCTGTTCCGCGCGAAAAACGCCGTGCCTTGATCGAAGAGGCGGTTGCGTCCGTCGGACTTGCCGAAAAACTCACCGTGGAAGCGGGAAAACTCTCGGGCGGCCAGAAACAGCGTGTCGCGATCGCGCGCGCCTTGGTCACGGATCCATCGGTCATCTTCGCGGACGAGCCTACCGGGAACCTGGATTCGAAATCCGGAGCGCAGGTCATGGAAATCCTCGACGGTTTGAATGCCCGCGGGCGCACCATCGTTCTCGTGACCCACGAGACCGCGACCGCGGAGTTCGCGCATCGCATCATCCGCGTGAAGGACGGGACCGTGGAAAACGACACGATCGTTAAAGAACCCAGGCGCGCCGCAGACGGCGCGCTCAAATAGTTGCACCGGGTATGCAGTTCCAAGACGCATTCAAGACCGCAACGAAAAGCCTCGCGCACGGCAAGATGCGCTCCATCCTCACGATGCTCGGCATCGTGATCGGCATTGCATCCGTCATCACGCTCATGTCAATCGGCACTTCCGCGCAAGAGTACATCCTCTCGCAAGTCCAAGGCATCGGCTCGAACCTCATCTTTATCGTTCCCGGAGGCACCCCGAACGGCAGGTTCGCCTCTCCCGCGCAAGCGCAGGGCATCATCGTCGCGAGCTTGGTTGAACGCGATGTCGACGCGCTCTCGCGCGAACCTTCCGTGAGCGCGGTGTTGCCGGAAGTCAGAGGGCAAGCCGAGGCGGTCTATGGCGACAACGACGTCGTCGTCACGTATCAGGGCGCCACCGCCGATTTCTTTCCGGTCAGGAATTTTGAAACCGCGAAGGGGCAACCGTTTACGAAAAGCGACGTGGATTCTTTCAACCATGTCGCGGTCATCGGCTCGGTCTTGGCAAAGACCTTGTTCGGCCAGAACATAGAACCGATCGGGAAGGTGATGCGCCTCAAGAATCTTTCGTTCCGTATCGTCGGCGTCTTGGGGAACAAAGGTACGGGGCCCTTTGGCATTGATCAGGATAATCTCGTCATCGTGCCTCTCTCCGTCGCGCAAAAGCAGATGCTCGGTCTCACGCATTTCAGCGACATCATCGTGCAGGCGAATGCCGATTATGAGGTGAGTTTCGTACAATCGCGTGTCACGTTCGTTCTCCGGCAAAACCATAGCATCACGGATCCCAACAAGGATGACTTCACGGTGCGGACCCAGGCGGACGCGCTGTCGCTCTTGGGAAACATCACCTCGATACTCACGATTTTTCTCGCCGCGATCGCCAGCATCTCGCTCGTTGTCGGCGGCATCGGCATCATGAATATCATGCTGGTGTCCGTAACGGAACGGACCAAAGAGATTGGCCTTCGGAAAGCCGTCGGTGCGACCGACCGCGACATCCTCGAGCAGTTTCTCATCGAATCAGTTCTTCTGACTATGGTTGGCGGAGCTGTTGGCATTGCGCTGGGGGCGATTCTTGT
>CAZVGP010000062.1:2606-3825 GCA_964626715.1 uncultured Candidatus Saccharibacteria bacterium | reverse complement strand
ATCCCGTTGTGAAGTTTCGGCTTATGCTCCGCATGGAAAGCTACTCGTGAGGGGTATGCCGCGAGCAACGGATCGTTTATTAACTTATCGGGTACATTGCGCATAAGCGCGAGCCGAAACTCTACAACAGGATGGATCCAAAATTTCTTAAACCGTACGACCCGCAGGCGACAGAAAAAAAAATCTACGAACGCTGGGAAAAAAGCGGTTTTTTCAATCCGGATAACCTGCCCGGACAACGCACGGAGACCTTCTCCATCGCGCTTCCTCCGCCGAACGTCACCGGCATCCTCCACATGGGCTCGGCCTTGATGCTCGCGATTGAAGACACCCTCGTGCGGCATGCGCGCATGAGCGGAAAGAAAACGCTCTGGATCCCCGGCACCGACTCCGCCGCCATCGCGACGCAGGCGAGAGTCGAGACTGATATAAAAAAGAAAGAAGGAAAGAGCCGGTACGACCTCGGGCGCGCGGAGCTCCTCGCGCGCATCGATGCATTCGTTGAGGAAAACAAAAAGACGATCGTCGCGCAGATGCGCTCCTTCGGCGCATCGCTCGACTGGTCGCGCTATGCGTACACGATGGACGGGAAGCGCTCGCACGCGGTCATGGAGGCGTTCGTGCGCATGCACGACGCGGGCTTAATCTACCGCGGCAACCGCATCGTCAACTGGGATCCGAAGGGACAGACGACGATCTCTGATGATGAGATAGTCTACAAAGAAGAAAAGACGAAATTCTATTACCTGAAGTACGGCTCATTCACCATCGGCACCGCACGACCCGAAACGAAGTTCGGCGACAAGTACGTCGTCATGCATCCCGACGATAAGAGATATAAGGAGTGGAAGGACGGACAGACGGTCGGGCTTGAATGGATAAACGGCCCCATAACTGCCACAATCGTCAAGGATAGAGCCATCGATATGGGATTCGGCACCGGCGTCATGACGATAACGCCATGGCACTCGCAAGCCGACTTCGAGATCGCCGAGCGTCACGGCTTGGATAAGGAGCAGATCATAGACGAGTTCGGCAAGCTCCTCCCCATCGCGGGAGAGTTTGCGGGGATGAAGATAAGCGAGGCGCGAGAAAAGATAGTCAAGAAGCTCAAAGCGAAAGGGCTCCTCGAGAAAGAAGAACCCTACACGCACAATGTCGCAACCGCCGAGCGAACCGGCGGCATTGTCGAGCCGCAGATAAAGCTCCAGTGGTTCGT
>CAZVGP010000062.1:0-2506 GCA_964626715.1 uncultured Candidatus Saccharibacteria bacterium | reverse complement strand
TACCTCCACGGCCTCGTCCGCGATAAGGAAGGCAAAAAGATCTCGAAATCGCTCGGCAACAACATCGACCCTTTGGCGATGGGAGCGACATACGGCACCGACGCCGTGCGCGTCTCCCTGATTGCCGGCATGGCGCCGGGAACCGACAGCAGGATATCGGAAGAGAAGATACGCGGCTATAAGAATTTCGCGAACAAGGTCTGGAACATCGCGCGGTTCGTCCTCGAGAACACGGAACGCCGTGACGCTGGCGCGGCGCTGACACGGGAAGATGCGAAGCTCCTCGAAGAAACACAGGCGCTCGCGGTTGGCGTGTCGGAGAATATCGAAAAGTTCCGCATCGACCTCGCGTTCGACGCGCTCTATCACTTCGTCTGGCACCGCTTCGCCGACGAGATCATCGAGCAGTCGAAGCCGATCCTTAAGGGAGAAGACGCCGCCGCGAAAGCGTCACGACAGAGAGCCCTCTGTGAAACGCTTGCGACGTCCTTGAAACTCCTCCATCCGTTCATGCCGTTTGTGACGGAAGAAATCTGGAGCGCACTACCGAAGAAGGAGACAGAGCTCCTCATGATTGCCGAATGGCAAAAGAAGAGTCCGTAAAGCGCGCTATCATGAAGCGATGGGTTTCTTTTTTGCCGCCGGAACGGCAGTCGTCGCGTTTCTCATAGGCCTTGTCCCCGTTCTCATCTGGCTTCTCTTCTGGCTCTTCGAGGATTGGAAGAAACCGGAACCGCGATGGCTCCTTCTTCTGGCGTTTGCGGCAGGAATGCTGGCAGTCTTCGTCTCCCTGCCTCTCGAGGCGCTTGCCGAGAATTTCATTCCCGCCGGATTCTTCCTCGTCCTCGTGTGGGCAGCGATAGAGGAGCTTTCGATACTTCTCCTTGCGTGGCTCACGGTCTTACAGCGCAGCGCTGTCGATGAGCCCATAGACGTGCCGGTCTACCTCATCACGGTTGCCTTGGGCTTCGCGTCCGTCGAAAATGCCTTCTTCCTCTTCAGCCCCTTGGTGAACGGCAGGTTCCTCGACGGGCTTATCACGGGAGATTTGCGTTTCATCGGCGCGACTTTGATGCACGTCCTCGCGGCTTCTGTGATCGGCGGCGCGTTCGCCTTCGTCTTCTACCGCGAGCGCGACGACAAGATAGTCTTGGGCACCGCCGGAGTTATCCTCGCGATTCTGTTGCACGCGACATTCAACTCTCTTATAATCTCAACAGGTGCAGGGAGCGTTCTCACGGTTTTCTTGGCAGTCTGGGTCGGCATCGCCTTCATCCTTCTTGCGCTTGAGCGGGTCAAAAATATTCAGCGGCCCGCATGGTGGGAAAAGATGTTTATGAAACGTAATGTCACATGAGATGCTAATCTACGAATGCATGCGAATACTACGAATAAGAGCAAGCGCGTGCAGAGGTATTCGTATCATTCGTTTTAATTCGTAAAATATTCGTATCATGGCAAAGAAACCCTCATTCTTCGACAGACTCACCGGCGCGAGCTTCGATAACGATTTCGACACGTTCGAGGAAGAAGAGACGGGACTGCAGAAAGGCCGCGACGACGGCCCGGCTGTCCCGGCGTCGGAGCCCGGCGCCGCGCAGCTCACCGTTGACGTGTACCAGACGCCCGCCGACATCTTCATCCGCGCCTTGGTTGCCGGCGTGAAGCCGGAGGATCTGGACATCGCCATCACGCGGGACATGGTGACCATCAAGGGAAAACGAACGGAGCAGAAAGAGGTGACCGAAGACGGCTACGTGTACCAGGAACTTTACTGGGGCTCGTTCGAGCGCACCATCATCCTTCCCGCGGAAGTCGACGTCGACATGGCAGAAGCGTCGGAAAAGCATGGCCTTCTGACGATCCGGATGCCAAAAATAAACAAAGACCGGCAGACAAAACTCCGCGTCCGCGGGAACTGAAATCTCTGCGTCTGTAATTAGTCAACCACCGGAAGGCCGCCAAAATCGGCCTTTTTGATTTCCTTGTAGCGCGGATTTTTTACCAAAGCAGGCTTGCCATCGTGTTCGACGACATAGTACGCGAAGCCGTGCATCGCCTTGACTGGTTCGTAGTCGGCATGGCCGGGAAGAGACACCGGATCGTGCTCCTCGAAATCAACGGGGCTGTCGTCCGCAGTAACGAAGAATGTTGCGCCGGTATTGGCGACCAAGTGACCGTATCCGGACGGCATAAAGATGTGGTCCCCCGCTTTAACGCGAACAGCCTTGAACTCTTCGATGACATCAGGGAGAGGATTGCCGGAGGCATCGAGCGCGCGCTTCTGAAGAAGCGCGACGCCTTCGCCGATGAGTATCCAGTAGTTTTCCTGTAGATCGCCCACATGGTAGTGGCCGTAGGTTTTTATGTATTCACGTCCGACTTTCCCCTGCTCCCACACGGTGATGTTCCGCTGGTCTTTCCCGCCGCGGATCATGTAGTAGTGGATGGCGGGCGCCGAGGCGTCGGGCTCCATGAGGACCTCGCGCATCTTCTCATTCGTGCG
>CAZVGP010000061.1:0-3878 GCA_964626715.1 uncultured Candidatus Saccharibacteria bacterium | reverse complement strand
CCAGCACGCCATCGTCGAACTCGCCAAGGACCTCGCCTCGCGCAACGAGATCGCGATCGGTCGGAGCGACGGCGAGGATGAATTGATTTACTGACCCCGGCTTTTTCCGTCATGCCCGGGCTTGTCCCGGGCATCCACGTCTCACCTTGGGGCACCACATATCGGCGGATTCGAGTGAATAGAAATTTCTACACACTATAGGTTGATATTTGATATGATTACGGTAAGAAGGGGGATATTTGGGAGGGAAGTGCCATAGCTGTAGCGGTATTGGATTGCTGGTACGCACCATCGCTACTTTCTCAGGTTTTGGAAGTATCGATGAATTTCTCATTTGATAACAAAAAGATAAGGAAGATTTGTGAAAATAGCGAAGCTGCAAAGAAGGCGCTTGGCGCTGGAGTTGCCGCTGCATTGCAAAGCCGAATTGCCGACATTGACGCTGCTGTGACTTTTGCTGACGTAGTTGCGGGGAATCCTCGGGTTGATCCGAACTCCAATGGGGAAGTTTTTATTCTCGATCTTTCAGATAAATACCACCTGAAGTTTAAAGACAATTACCCAAAGATGTCATCAAGCGGGGTCGGTTGGTCAAGGATATCAAGTATCAAGATAATTGAGGTTGGAAAATCAACATGAGCGACAACACCCCTTTCCAACCTGACTGGCTTTCGCCTCCAGGCGCTACGATTGCGGACCTCCTCGCAAGTAAAGGTATTTCCCTCGCGGAATTTAGTTGTCGCATCGAAGTGCCAACCGATGAATTGTCCGGCCTTTTCGATGGAAGTACAGCGATAGCGAGTGAGCTTGCTCTGCTACTTGAGAGGGCTCTGGGCCCCTCCGCGAAATTCTGGCTTGATCGGGATCGCAATTATCGGCGCACGAAACCGCAGGCCAGATTACCTCGGCTTGCGGTTCACGAAAGCGACTGGCTGAAGCAATTTCCCCTGACCGAAATGGCAGGTTTCGGTTGGCTGAAATCGGGCCGCCATACTCCAGAAAATTACCAAGCGTGCCTAGACTTCTTTGGAGTGAGTTCACCGGAGGTTTGGCAGTCGAAGTATAGTGGTGAGTTGAGTGTGGCCGCCTTTCGAACATCAGCGACGTATCAATCAAATCAAAACGCCCTTCTTGCTTGGTTGCGACAGAGCGAAATTCAAAGCTCTCGTATTACGTGTGCGCCGTGGAATCCGGAGCGCTTCCGCGCAAGCCTTCAAGAACTGCGAAGGCTAACTTGGGTAAAAAGCCCATCAGTGTTCCTGCCGCGGTTGCAGCAGGAATGTGCGAAATGCGGTGTGGCACTGACAATCACTCGTGCTCCACGATCATGCAAAGTCAGTGGCGCAACTCGATTCCTCTCCCCGAAGAAAGCAATGATTGCGTTGAGTTTTCGTTATCTAAGTGACGATCATTTTTGGTTTACATTCTACCACGAAGCGGGACATCTGATTTTGCACGATATGGATGCGTTGTTTCTTGAAGATGAAAGCTGCGTTACCGCACACGAAGAGGCCGAGGCAAATGAGTTTGCTTCAGAAATGTTGGTGTCAGCCGCAATGCTGCGTGAGCTTGCTGCACGACAGATCTCGGCCAAGAGTATCCTTGCGTTTGCCAGACAAGTTGGAGTGTCTCCAGGGATTGTGGTTGGGCAAATGCAGCATCAGAGAATGGTTGAGCGCAGTAAGTTAAATCACTTGAAGCGCCGCTACAGTTGGCAAGGTGTTGACGATTCCAGTGCGCCACTAGCCGCGAAATAAGCGATAGCGGGCAGGGCTTTTTTGCCAGTTGCAGAGTGAGTCTTCTAGCGCCTGCATTCCGATGCCAAGTGTAGCATCCAACTCATCCAGATAGCCTTGCAGTGTATCCGGGTGGCATCTTGCGGCAGACGATCCACAAAAAAGCAACTTTGCCCCTAAAGCAGGCCCTGTTGCGCCTTTGAGATATGCTGAGTCTGGCTCAATTGGAGCCAAGTCTAGCTTGCCGAGCATGGTTAGGAAGTCGAACTTCCCGAGCCGCCCAAACCGATCTACTGCCTCCATAGATTTGTAGAGATGGGCGAATACGTCGCGAGGGTTTTGTCCAACTTCTCTATGGGTTCGCACAATAAATTCTTGATGCGATCTTGGGGGAGCAATCCATGCCACGTATGACGAAAGAACATCCGCCGTACCGCTTCCGTTAGGAGTGACCAAGCTCTCATATTTTCGGTGATTGCTGAATCTTCTTTGGACGCCGTCACCTCGCAACCTCGCAACATTTTGATTTAGCCAAAGTCTGAATGCGCCAGGATTGGGAGAAATTGAATGCCAATCCCATCGCCCTGGCCCTCCCAGCTTCCCGTATATGTCTCGGCAAAGGCGCCAGCCATCGACGGCATGTTTTCCAAAGTGAGTTGCGAGAAAGACGAGCCAACAGGCTTCGTCATGCCTTTGCTGGTGGTAGTGCCAAATGGCTCCTTTCAAGGGATCAAACAGATTTGAGTTTGGGTCGGCTCTGAGCGGACTGATCCCCGCATGTTCACGACTAATGCGGCAAACAAAGTCAATTCGTCGAACGCTATCGATTATCTGGCACACCAGTGTTTCCAGATGGCCAGCGAGTTGAATGCCAGGAAGCTGCCGCACGTTAGCAGCGACGTGCTGCAGTCGACCTTCGTACAGCGCGAAGCTTCTTCGGTGCCGCGGCTTCATAGCTTTTTAGCCTCAACAAGAGAATTCTGGCCAACATCTTCAAACGTCAACTGCTGTGCCGCAGCTTCCTTGGATATCCGTTGCTGACGATTTACAATGAAATCATTGTAGACGGCAGAGCGCATTCGCTTCCGTTCGGAGGTTATTGCCTTCGAGTTTTTGGATACAAAGTGAGCTTTGATCAATAGCAGCCTTGCGAGGTCGTTCCAGTAGTTGTCATGGGTGTTGGAGGGGACGACCTGTAAGCTCGCGTTGCGAAATTTCCTTTCAATTGATTGAAGCCAGCGTAAGCCCTGATTTGGATCGCCGACCGGCATTGGCGGCATTGCTTGAGTGGTTCTTTGGAATCCTTCGGCAATGTACCGCCGTGCTTTCTCTGCTTCAGACTCATAGAGATGAAGACTGCCAACGAAATGATGATATGTGCCGACTTCACAGTCGATTGAGCGCGCCAATAACTCTTGCAGCATGGTGAAAGAGAATATGTCGTGGGGCAATCCAATAAATGCGTCGTTTGATCGCATACTTACCAGCGCATGAAGGCGCTTCCTGCGTTTGAAGAACTGAATTGTTGTGGTGCAAGGAACGTCCTTGGTTCCAGCGGTCAAATCAGATGCTTGGAATAATTGTAAAATGGCTTGTCGGGAATCTGGCTTCTCTCTTAAGTTCTTGAGCAGTTCATCAAACTGACTGCCACCTTTCGGGAGAAACAATCGCGGGCCGTATGCTCCAAACAGTGTGCTCCTATCGTCCGAATTAACGCCATAAGCAGGAATGTAATATTTGATAAACTTTAGGCTATTGGAGCCGGAAAGGTACCAAAGGAATTCACCAAGGCAACTGAAGATGATTGACCGAGACTCGGCGCGACTAAATCGCGCTCTTGGATTCTTCAGCGTTAGTGCTGCTCCAATAACTTCGCGAGCCGCTCCCTTGGAAGGTTTAATCTGTCTGCCGCGTGATAGCAGCCCTTTCAGGACCTGAAATAATACATCATCGAGAGTATTCCCAGATACCCGCATGCTCATGCTTTGTTGTTTTGGGTGGTACCGCTTGGCTGTCAGGCTAAACGTAATATTTCCAAATTGTATGCGACATACTAAAGTTGTTCAACTTATGACCGCGCGGGCCGCCTGATGCGCGACGACATGGAACAGCTCGGCCCCGTGCGCGTGAAGGACGTCTCCG
>CAZVGP010000060.1:0-3889 GCA_964626715.1 uncultured Candidatus Saccharibacteria bacterium | reverse complement strand
AGTGCATGCATTTCCACTTTCGACTCAAGCAGAGCTTCGATAAGCGCGACATAGGAGCGGGTCGGAATGAGCGCTTCTGCTCCGAGCGTGTTTCCGTTCGGAAGCTTGGTGAGGAACTGCTCGGGCAATTCCATCGCTTTTTGAATCACCAAGGAAATACCGTTCGCGTGAAGTCCTGACGATTGAACGGCAATGATGTGGTCGCCTACCGAAAGCTTCTTCCCCGTGACCAAGCGCTCCTTGGGAGCGACAATGCCGGTAACAGAGCCGCTCAAGGTCGCAATGGCTTTGACCGGAGGCTTCGGGTTCACGATATATTTCACGCTCGCGGACTCCCCCGCTGGAAGCGCCATGCCTACCTCCTCACAGATTTTTAAAAACCCATTCGCCAAATCTTTCGCGCGCTTTTCGTCCGAATACCATGCGCTTTCACTCGCCTCCAGTTGGTCAGTAAAGACAACAGGCAAGGCCCCCTGCGCTATGACATCGTTGACGACAATGAGCGCGGTATCTATGGCGATAGCGTCGTAGTAGCTTGTGCCGGTTTTTTCGTACATCCATTCCGCAATCCAATTCTTGTTCCCCAAGTCCTCCTGCGTTTTGCACCAGACGTGCGACTCCTTTCCCCGATACTCGAAAACCGCTCCGTGCGCGTGCGCGGCGTCTTCATTAATGAAGACGCCGCGCTTGTTCGGAAACGCGAGCGTTTTCTCGCCCGCTGCTATCATCGCCATTTTGAATGGCTCCATCTTCGTGTAGTCCACTCCGGCCTTGGCGTAGGCGCTCCCTGTCATGAAAGATTCTCTTTTATGTATCGTTCAAAGCCCTTATCCTCAATCTTCTGTGCTTTTTCTAAGACTTCTTTTTCCAATTTCTTTTTATATTCGGAAACTTTTGCGCGAACAGCTTCGTCTCCGGTAGCAATAATCTGCGCAGCAAGGATACCGGCATTTTTCGCTCCGTTTATCGCGACAGTCGCGACAGGCACGCCCGGAGGCATCTGCGCGATAGAGAACAAAGAGTCAATTCCCGCAGTGCCCGAGCTTTTGATAGGAACCCCGATGACGGGAAGCGGTGTGAACGCCGCGATGACTCCCGGAAGATGCGCCGCGACGCCTGCGCCGGCAATAATAACCTTCAGCCCACGTTCCGCAGCAGTTTTCGCATATTCAGAGACAGCTTCGGGCGCGCGGTGAGCGGAGAGCACCGTTATTTCAGACTCGATGCCCAAATCGTGCAAGATTTCAAGAGCCGCTTTCATAACCGGAAGGTCCGAGTCCGAGCCCATGATGATGCCAACGAGCGCAGGCGAGGAGGTACTAAGGTCAGTAGATCCGAACGTGCCGGCGAGGGGTTTTTCCATACCGAGATACTAACATGTAACGGAAATTAGCGGATATTTTCTCCGACACGAAGTTTGAGGGCTTCTGCCGCGCTTTTTCCTTGAATGACCAGTTCAATAAAACGCCTTCTCCCTTCTCCGCTTCCGATGCCGGACGAACCGACCGTCAGCGCTGGCTTCTCTCCCGGGGGGACATCGGCAAGCCTCCGATACAGCGGCAGAAGCCCTAACGTGGTCTGAATGGATGCAAGCGGCTGGACATCACCCTTCTTCGCATTTTTCTGAGATCGCAATTCCTCGTCTGAAGCGGAGGAAGAAATACCGAACTCTTCGGGAATCAGAGTCGTTTTATAGTTTCCGAACCAATCGGCATACCAGATCGCGTCCGGCGCGTCATTGATGGTTTGAATATCTATTTCCTTACTGCGTATGTTTTTTTCTTTGAGAAGATATGCTCCGATTTTCGGGAGATACTCGAAGCTTCTGAACTGACTGTTCGCCACGCTGTGTATCTCAGACTTTGCTATGAGTCCTTTTTTTGCAAGAATCTGTAACGTTTCCGGGATCTCAAGCCGACGGACAGAATTCGTCAGGCCCAGCTTTTTTACCAGAGACAAGGTGTAGCCGTCGAGAGATGAAACGACAACGACGTTTTTGTACCGGAAATAGCCGAAGTGAGTCCCGTTCTCGTTACCCTCCGCTCTGTCTTTCTTGTGGCGCGGAGCAACATTGACAAGAATGATTCCCGGCCTGTCCTCAAAAGCGTTGAGTTGGTCGATAAGATTGCCCGCGGCTTGAATCTGGTTCAACCGCGCATCAAGCTGGTTGGAAGCTGCAACGCGGACGTACTCTACATGCCCTTCCAGAATGCTTCCCGCGCGAGTCCCTTGTCTGCCTTTCGCATTATCATCGATGCAGTCATTGATGATCGCGGTTCCCGTGCCTCGCAAGTCTCCCAAGAAGCTCCTCCAACGGCCTTTGCGACCCCAGACTTGGAGGCGCGTGTACCAACCGGGCTGTTTCTCTTTTGCGAGCGATCTTTTTTCTGCAACTGTTGGTTGTGTCGCCATGGATGTTCAAGTTAAATAAAAAGCCCTCGTTTCCGAAGGCTGATTCTGGAGAGGGCTTTGTGAATTAATTTATGAATGGCACAAAACCAGCCTTCGCATCGAGGGCATCATCGCCATCATCATTCCGCTCATTTGCGCCGAGTTATGCATGTCGGTCCACGTAGCCTAGCAAGAGCACCCCTGACAGTCAAGCTCGTGCAAGAATCATTCCCTCATTCGTACGAATGAGGGAATGACATGCAGGTTAGAGTAGAGTGATCACTCGATGAGCCGCTTCCGACATATCGGGAGCGAGTCGATAAAAGACAACCTTGCTTCTTTGTTCACGGTCGAGGATGTTTGCTGCAGCGAGGACGGAGAGATGCCGAGAAGTTGATTTGAAAGAAAGACGGATCTCGGAAGCGATATCGCCAACTCCTGCTTCCTTTCGCTTCTTCAGAAACCGCACGATTGAAAGACGCCGCCTGTTCGCAAGCGCCTTGAGCGACCGCTCTAAGTCCTTTTCGCTCATACTCGTACTCACGGTGATATTCTAACATTCGTGAGAATGAGAGAATATATGAGCGGCAATCAGCGAGTGTGGATAGCAGGACAACTATAAAAAGCTAGTAGGCGGGTGGGGCATAGAGAGTAAGAAAAAAGAGCGGCTCCGCTCCCCTGTTCCAGATGTGGTGGCGAGCGCCACGAGGAATGGTCACCGCGTCGCCCACGCTGAGATGTCCCCTCTCTGTCGCGACCTCGACATCCGCTTCGCCTTCTATGACGTAGACGATCTGATCACCCTCATGCGTCTCTTCTGGGCCGGAATCTTTCCCCGGCGCGATGGTCATGACGCCGACCTGCGACTGTCCCGTGGTCTCAAGAATTTCAAAGAATTTTCCCTTGTGTATGCCAACGTGGTAGATGTTCATTTTTTATTTTCGAAATACGCGATGCCGTTTCGGAAAATCTGAAGGCCGGGGCCTTCGGTCGGAAACGGCTCGCCGGTGCGGCGGGAGCGCTCTTTAAGGAGGGGCCAGTTGGGAAGCTCTGTTGCGAAAAGCGCGCGGTCAGGGTGCGGCATCATGCCGAATACTCGCCCTTCATGGGAAAGAACGCCCGCGATGTTCTCCATCGCGCCGTTGGGGTTTGCCGGTAAATCCTGATATTTTGCTGTCTCGCCTTTTACAAATCGAAGCGCAACTTGTTTTTTCTTTTTGAGTGCAGCAAGAGTTTTTTTGTCGGCAATGTATCTTCCCTCCCCGTGGCCTATAGGAGCGGAGATTTTCGTGATGCCAGTGAGCCACGGGCTGTCGCCTTCCACCACCATGTCAGTCCAGCGGTCGGAGTAGCGATTTGATGAGTTGAACGTGAGTGCGCCAGGAAGAAGACATAAGTGCGTGAGTATCTGGAAGCCATTGCAGAGACCTATTATCAGCTTCTTCTCTTTCAGGAATTTCGTGAGTTGCTTCCCGAGGTGATTCTTTACTCGGTTCGC
>CAZVGP010000059.1:0-3928 GCA_964626715.1 uncultured Candidatus Saccharibacteria bacterium | reverse complement strand
TCTATAAAGGAGCGGACAAAATTGCCGGCTGGCTGCCGAAGTACTATCAAAAGGGCGTAAAATTCGGCGGAGCAGTGGTTGCACGAAATATCCTGGGCGGCGTAGCCGAGTGGGGAGAGCACCGATACCGCAAACTTGCCGCTAGGCTGCGTCTCGGCCAACAAGGACCGCTGGTTGCCGCGGCCGACCGATGGTTCCAGGAAGCTTTGGAAAAAACCGCGCGCCATAAGTTTTTCGGATATTCTGCCTTCAAAACAGAAAAAGAAGCCCGCCGAGCGCGCGAACAGGTGCTCGGTGAGGTAGGGAAAGACGAACTGCAGAGAGGAAAGCTCCAAGGCTGGCTCGTCGGACAAGAAAAAGGCGACTACAAAAATCTAAGGAGGAGGCTGTCAAAAAAAGAACTGGAGGAGTATGACAGGCTCCAAGCAGCAGAGGAAGCCGGGAAGGCTTCGGATGCCGAGAAGGCCCGCCTCAAGGGACTCCGAGAAAAGATGAGCCCTGCTGAGAGAGAGCGGCTCAAAGAGTACGAAAGAAGGCAGCACAAATGGGGGAAAAAGGGAGAGAGGGGTGCGCTCGGAATAATGAACACTGCCGAAAAGGCATTCGAAAAAGAATACTCCGCTGGAGCAGAAAAGAAAAGAGACGAAAAAACCGGAAAGCTCGAAACAGAGGAGCAATATAGTGATAGGCAGAAGGGGCGGGGCGAATGGGGAAGACAGAGGGTCAGAAACGAGAAGGGGGAGTGGGAATGGGAAGATTTGTGGGGATATCACGAGCGCCTCGACAAGCTGAAAATAGGAGAAGGTGGCCTCGACATATCATACCGCGATGCCCGCGCGAGCGCAGAGGCGATCTACGGCAACGTCTCGGATAAATTTTTTGAACGAGAATACGACCAGAAGCCGGAGTCAATCGCTAAACTGGCAAAACTTCTGAAGCCAGAGCAGTGGAAGAGGGTTGTCGAGGACGCAAAGATTAGGCGTGACGTCAGAAACGATATGTGGACAGCGCGGCGCGGCGAGTACGCGCGAATCATCCAGAGTGTCCAAGACAGAGTTGACCGGGGAGAGTTGGTGGAAGGAAGCAAAGAATACTTCGAAGCCCTTTTGGTGCCCTATAACTACGCAGCAAAAAACATACGGCACGAGGAGTTCGCCAACATGATCCTCTCTGACGCGCAATTCGATTCGGAGAATCATCCGGGGAAACGTTTCGAAGACCTTCGTAAGACAGGCGCTCTGTGGGTTGGCTCATTGAGCACTTCCTTCAAGCACGTCAAGGACAATAATATTCTGCCCGAAACGGAAATGCGTAATGCGGGTGTATTAAAACGAAAACCCATGGATGATATCCGAGACGAGCAAGCAGGTGCATACCGGATTCTGGGCTATGGCAGAGACGCAGACAACAACAGAGACTACGTCCCCTATGAAGACGGGACAGCGAACTACCACGCCGAAGAGCGCGCGACGTTATGGGCAAAGGACAGAGAAAGAATGATGACAAAAGTGATTGCAAACTACAACAGCGGGCCAGACCGCGGTGGCGTGAGCAAGGAGGATTACAAAACTGCGCAAAAAGAGCTGCGTTATGCACAGATGGTTAATGCCGGACCGAGCAAGAACCCGCTGCAAGCACGAATAGCACAACAGCAAGCGGCAGTCACCTCGCAAGAAGTGGCACAGTATGCGCGAAAGAACAACGTTGCAGAGAGCCAGGCGCGAAAAGAGCTCCGAGAAGATAAAAAGGCGGCTGTTATCAGCGAGGCGCGAGCGAGATACGAAGAGAGAATGAGGCAAATCGATGCCATGCCTGTTACAACCCAAAAAGAGATAGACGCGAGGGATCAGGAACGAGAAAAATTCTTAAAAGACGATACTAACTTCGTCATGGATCGGCTTGTGGAAACCGAGAAAAGGGCGGAGGGGTGGTATGCAGGGAAAAATCCCGATGAAGTATCAGCCATACTCAACAAGAGAAGCTACTGGTCGACGGCCACCGCCTACGGTATCAACGCAAATCAGTTGAAATCTATCGAGGGACAGGATATCGGCGAGAGGAAGGCGTTTTTCGAAAACTTGCTCATGCGTGGAGATGACTCTCTCATTGCAAACTACGCCGGCAACGACAACCTGAAAGACATGTTTAGCTGGCCATCGAAAGAGAGGATGCGGCAGATCAATCGTGTGCGGGTAGCGCAGGGCAAGAAGGCGCTGCCGGAAACATTCGAGGAGCAGGCTGTCGCCCGAGTATTTAGAGGAGAATAAGAAACCAAAGAGAAACGGGATAAGAGGCTTATACTGAGAAACAACATGAACGACCATACCAGAGCAGAGAGGGAGGAAGCAAAGAAAAGGCTGCCGAAGCCGATTTATGATTTCCTAGTTTCGCCAACACTCACGAATATCTACGTCGGCATCCAGAAAAAACACGCGCTCGATCTTCGGCAGCTTCTCATCTTTACCGATATCGTGAACGTCACCCTGATGGGGCTCGAGACAGAGTCCGCCCTCGAGACGAACCTGCATCAGGCGATGCATGAGTTATCGAACCAAGGGGCGCGTGAGTTGGTCGCCGACATCAACGACCGCGTTTTCAAAGAAGCACAACGACGTCTCCGGGAAAATATCCGAGAGCCAAGCATCTGGAGTGAAGTGAAGCCGGAACTCTCCGAGGAAGAGGGAGCTGGAAAGATGCACCGGGAGTTACTGGACACCATGCGAGACGACGACCCGGAACTCTTAGCAGCATACGAACGCGACAGGATACAAGCAGAGGAAAGAGAGGCAGCAAACAAGAAAGAATTGGAGGAAGCACTTGCGATAGCGGCGAAAGAGCCGCCCGCGAGCGAAAGCGACGAAGATTTAGACGAGGAAGAAGAACCGAAACCTGCCGATGTGCAAGCTTCCCCGACAGAAATAGCGCTGGTCCCCACTATCGCTGCTCAAAAACTTGCGACGCCGACAACAGCAGAACAAGAAGATATAAAGGTGACGCCGCAGGAAAGCGGCACGCAAGGAGTAGCGACACAGCCACCCGAAAACCCTCTGACAAGAAAGTACCCCGGCGAAAACGACCCGTACAAGGAACCGATTGAATAATAAGTAGTAAAACAGGCCGCCTGTCTATCCCCGCGGCAAGCCGCGGGGCTTTCTGGCGTCCGCCAGTAAACAGTGCCCGGTGATCAGTGATCGGCGTCAAGCAAAGAGTGTTCCGCGTCACTGCGGCACGTTCTCGGCGCGGTCAGAGGCAATCGGTTTTTCCAGTTCTCCAGGATTGAACTCTTTGTAGAGAAGTTCGATAACGGCCTCGGTGTCGAGAGCGATACTGCGCACCCCGGTTCGGGAGAGCCCTTGCTCAACGATTGCCATGCGTTGCTCAAGTTGCGTGCGGTGCTCTTCAAAGCCGAGGTCTCTTTCCTCCCGCGCGGAGAGGTTCGTTCCGCCGCCGAAAATCTTCCGCTGAAGAGTTTTCTTCACATCAAGGATGGGCGGTGAATACGGAACGACTACAAAGAAATGCTTTGACATGATGTTCGCCCGCTCGGTAAAGCTCTTGATGAACTCAATGTACTCCGTCACCTGGATTTTCATGAGGTCTTCCGTCTGCGCCGTGAGCCGTTCTTCAAGAAGCGCGATGTACGGGCGGATGTCCAATTTCCGCGACTGCACGAAAAATTGCACGGAAAAATCGAGCGAGTTGAGAAACGCTTGGAACTGTGAGAGAATCGCGCGTTGCTCATCTTCGGATTTGAGACCGAAGTTCACGGACGACGCGAGCATGACGCCGACGAGGTTGCCGCTTTTAAGTACCATGACGCCGCCGCGCACCTCCTTCACGGGGACGAATTCCTGCGCGGCGAGAGTTTTTTTGGTTGCAACATCTGTGGCCATAGGTGTAAGGTTCTAGGGACTAGCGTTTAGGGGTT
>CAZVGP010000058.1:0-4158 GCA_964626715.1 uncultured Candidatus Saccharibacteria bacterium | reverse complement strand
TACGTCTGCGAGAAATGCTTGGCATTCACGGCATTCGGCACGACAAGAGGCCTTCCGGGGTAGCCCATACGCTTCGCCCAGCGGGCGAGGAACGTGGAAATAACCTGAACAACGTCGGGGCTCCTGAATGCATACCTGAAAAGCGGCCACACCGGCCGCGCGAGGCGCTCGACATATTCGGGCGGATCCCCTTCCTGAAGCGTCAGGATGTATGTGACCGATGGAGCCAGGAGCTTGAAAATCGCGGCTGCGATGCCGACCGCATGTGCCATCATCGCCCAGATACCATCGTAGTGATACGCCGCGTGAAGGCGAAGCGCATAGAGAGGAGCAACAATCTGATAGAGATACTTATTGAGTTTCAACGGGAATCTTTGCAAATCCGCCATAGTCGAACGTTCCGCGGTAAAGCCGATGCGGTGCACTAAGACATTTCCTATGCGCTCCCGTTTCGGGAGCGCTGAGTCAAATCGAAGGGTGACCATGTGAAGCTCGAATTCCTTCGGGTCGATGCGGTTGGTAATCTCTCGTATCGCGACCTCCGCCCCGCCGACGTAATTCGGATAGTAGACCAAGGAGAAGATAAGAATGCGCTTCGGGCGCGCCGGAGCGCTGCGAAGGATGCCCGCGTACGCGAAGCGGAGCTGGTTTCCAAATGCGTCTCCTTCGCCCATCGAATGCCGCAGGTGGGGGCGCCTCGCAATGCGCGCAGCCGCACGTTCGACGTGGGGCGCGGCGCCGTACACCTGGTCGGCATCAGTCAGAAGAAGCCGGAGAAAGAGCCGTTTCCATGGCGGAGTGTCGTCAAGGCTTTGGTCGGCGAGCGTCACAAGGAGCGGGATGCCGCTCGCACGTTTGAAAAGCGCCGCCGCGAGCGCGGCATAGCTCACAAAGATTGACCACGCGAAGAGATACGAGTGCTTCTCGCTGAGGCGACGCGCAACCCTGAAGCCCAGAAGCGGCAGGAGATATTTATCGAGAGGAACACCGAAACCGACGCGGTAGAGAGAGGCGTTCCCGACGGGGCTCGGCATCTTTTTCGCCCCGCGTGTAAACGCCGTCGTCACGATGTCAAAATGAACCTCCGGCATCCGTCGCATGAGTTCTATGAGCGCTTCCTCTGCGGGACCGGAAACCGGATGGAAAGTCGTTGAAAAAACCAGGACCCGCCGGTCGCGAGGCGCGGGACGCGGATGCGAGTCAAGGAACTCCTGTATGTAATCTTCCAAACGGCGCTCTGCCTCCCAGCCGATCGCGCGCGCCTTCGCGGTATCGAGCGCGGAGCCCATCCGGTTCCCGGGGCGCTCCGGCAGCATGACGATATCGTTCCCGAAAAGCCGCGCGATATCGAGGATTGAAAACACCTTCTCGTTGCCGAGCCCGTACTCGTCGCCGCGCCCCTTCTCGGCGACGAGCATGAGTCCGTCGACGATGTCATCGACATGGGTGAAATTCCGCGTCTGGGTCCCCGGAGACGTTACGGTCATCGGTGCGCCTTTGAGATAGAGCTGCCTGAAGATCTCGACGACTGTGCCGTAGGTGCCCGCGCGCTCGCCGGGGCCGAACACGTTGTAAAAGTAGGTGATGACGTACGGAAGACCGAGCGCATCGCCCGTTTCTCGGATTTTCTCTGTATTATCGGCCTTCGACGATGCATACGGCGTCGCGTACCGCGCTAGGCCTTCGTCGCCGAACTTGGTCGATGAGCCGGCATAGACGAGCGTGCATCTCTTTTTTTTCCAAAAGGCGATGATGCCCTCCGTGCCGAGCACGTTGAGATCATAGACGACGTCGGGCTCTAAGACGCTCTGCTCGACGCGGGCATACTCGCCGAGGTGAAAGACTACGTCAGGCGTTTCGGGAACGAGCGCTGCGATATCTTTCGTATGGCCTTCGCGGTATTCGACCCCGGGCACGTGGTTCTCGCGGCTTCCGGTGAAATAATTGTCGAGCGAGATAATTCGGTGTCCGTCTTTCGCGAGCCGCGCGCAAAGAGCAGAACCTATAAAGCCGGCACCTCCAGTGACCACGATGGTTTTCCTGCCCGTCACGGTTTTTCTTCGGTGATTTTGTATTCGTCTTCCGGTTTTTTCTTCGGCATTAAAAATATCGCGCCGATGCCTGCCATGACGACCGCGAGAAGGCCGAAGAGCCACGGGAGGATGCCGGAGCCGGAATCGCTCGTCCCCGCGCTCGCGGCCGCGAGCGCGGGGCTTCCCCCGCGCGCCGCGCCAGAAGGCGCGGCGCTTTTGGTACTTACTGCTTTCGCACCCTTCGAGTTTCCAGCCGTTTTCGGCGCGGGAGCAGGTTTTGGTGGCGGCACAATCGCACTTCCCGAGGCGGATGCCCCCGGCGACGGAGAGCGTGGAATCCATGCGCCGTTCACAAAATTCAACGTGTTGCCGTCTCCCGCCGCTCCTGCCGAGGAGCTGTATGTTGCCGATGTCATCGGCGTCGAAGACGCATCGAGAAGAGAAAGCGTTTCGCCGGTATTGCTTAAGGAAAATGAACTGTCAAAGAGAATGCCTGAAAACGATGCGTAATCGGAGCGAAATGTTTGCGGATCGTCGGCGATGATGGCGTACGCTCCTCCCGGGATGATGGAACCATTTTGAGCGACGAGCTTGTGATTCACTCCGCCTTCTGAAAACTTCCAGCCTTTGAGATCGACAGCCGCAGGGCCGGTATTCTGCACCTCCACCCATTCGTGCCCGGAGTCGGAGCCAGGGGCGTCGTACATGATCTCGGTAAATGAGATGTCCGCGCTCGCGCCGAGAGGCGCGAGCGCAATGACTCCCACGATGACAGCCTTATGCAGGAAGCCGTCCGGCATAGACCATTTTTTTAAGCTCATCCTCGGGAATTTCACCGGGCTTCGCCTTCTCCGGCTGGGATTTCGAGGCCGCTTTTTTCTCACTGGATTTTTCAGCAGGTTTTGATCCTTTCGGTTCAGCGGCTTTGGGTGCCGCGGCAGGCTTTCCTGCCGCGCCGGGTTTGGCGCCCATACCAGCAGGAGCGCCGGCGGCACGCTTCGTGAATATCGAACGGAACGCGTCCGAGAACGAGCCGGGATCGTCGCTCTTCTTATCCGCATCCTTTTCCTCGTCGGTTTTCGGCTGGAAAAGCTTGTCAACGGTGAGGCGCGGCGTCGTGTACTTTTCGCGCGATGAAAACCATAAATCCTGATGCGACATGCCGCTCCGCTCTATAGGCGGCAGCGCATGCGCGAAAAACGGCCGCGAGCGGACCGAATCTATGGCAAGGACGATCACCATCTGCCCAGGCTCGAGCTTCTCCAACTCCTCCGGCGAGACGTACGGATAGAAAACGCGCTCGGCGCGCGGGATGTCCGCTTCGTGCGGCAAGAACGCGGCGACGGAGCCCGCGCGGTGCAAGAGCGCCTCGCGGTTTTTGCTTTCTTCCTCGCCCTGCGCAGTGTCCGAGACGGTAAACGCGATGGAGCGGTCGATGATGGCTCGCTCGACCTCCTCCTCCGAAAGATACCGGAGGCAATCGTGCATATAGAGCGAAACCGGAGCCTCGGGAGACGCCTGCGTGTGTACCGCCTCGGCAAACAGGCGCACTAAGGGGGTCGCACGTGTCGGGAACATGCGGATGCGGGAGAAATCAACGACAATGATGCCTCCCCGCTTGAGAACATCGAGCGAGACTTTCGAGGTCTTCTGCGACAAAAGATTCCGCATCAAGGTGTCCTTCGCGAGGTAGCGTCCGTTTTCCCCGATGCCCGAAACCGTCTCCGGAGAAGCTGAAAGCAAAGACTCGAACTCCTGCCGCTCCGGGCTCTTGGCGGGGATCAGCTTGTCGCGCGTTTTCGGATCGGCAACGACCTCATATAAAAGGAGAAGCGTCGTCGCGGGGTGCGAAAGCATATACGAGGCGGCGACGCGGACGATGGGGCCGTTTTCTACCTGATAGACGCTCGCGAGCGCCTCCGAAAGCCGCTCCAGCGCCTCTTCGGGAGGAAGCGTTCGGAACGCATCGAGCGGATTCCACGAGAACGGATGCTCGCCGTCGGAAGGGTCAAGAACGACAAGGCGCTCGCGCGCATCCGCCGGAAAACACTCAAGCAAGACCTGCGTCAAGTTCCCCGTGCCATCGAGAACCACGGCCCCGATGCCGCGCGACACATCCTGAAGC
>CAZVGP010000057.1:0-4295 GCA_964626715.1 uncultured Candidatus Saccharibacteria bacterium | reverse complement strand
TGTTCTGGAAAAAACGCATCTATCTCGATCACGCATCGGCGACATTGATTGACGCGAGGGTCGCGCGCGCGGTTTCGCGCGCGCTCATGGAGTTTCAGGGCAACCCTTCCGCGCCGCACGAAGAGGGGAGAGAAGCCCGCGCGGCGGTCTCTGCCGCGCGGGCTTCTGTCGCCCGAAGTTTTTTCGTGAAACCGGAGGAACTCATCTTTACTTCCGGTGGGACGGAAGCAAACAACATCGCGATTCGCGGCCTCATCGAGGCGCTGCGCGCTCGTGGGGCAGCATACCAAGAGATGCACATCATCACGACGACCATAGAACACTCGTCCGTTCTCAAAACCATTCGTGCGCTTGAAAGGGAAGGCGTTCAGGTTTCATACGTGGATCCGGAAGTAGACGGCATCGTCCATCCTGAAAAAATTGTCTCGCTGATCAAACCTGAAACCGCGCTCGTGACGCTTGCGCACGTCAACAGCGAAATCGGAACCATTCAGCCGGTTTCAGATATTGCTGTTGCAATTAGAAAAACTGGCATCCAAAGCTCGTTCAAAAAATTTGCTCCCGAAACGGAATTTCCTGTTATCCATGCGGACGCTGCGCAATCTCCTTTGTATCTTGACGCAGGGCCGCACGTACTTCGGGCATCATTGGTCTCATACGACGCGCAGAAAGTGGGCGGGCCGAAAGGCGTCGGCATCTTGTACCGTGACTTTTCTGTGCCACTTGTGCCGCTCTACGGCGGCGGGTCGCAGGAGCGCTCGATACGCCCGGGTACCGAGAATGTCGCCGGCATCGTGGGTGCCGGCCTCGCGTTTCATCTCGCAAAAGAGGGGAGAGCAGAGCGCACCGAGCGGGTCTTGAAGCTTCGTGATTACTTCATTGAGCTCGTTCAAAAACATGTTCCCGAAGCGAAGCTCACCGGCAGCCTGAAGCGGCGGATCGCGAATAACGCCCACTTCGTCATACGCGGCGTTTCGGGCGACTATCTTTCGGTGCTTATGGATGCGGAAGGCGTCGCTGTTTCTCCACGCTCCGCATGCATCGGAAGCGACGAACCGTTTTCACATGTCGTTCTCGCGCTTACGGGAAACGAGGAGGATGCGCGCTCGACCATTCGTTTCTCACTTGGTCCGGAGACGAGCCGCCGCGACTGCGAGTACGCAGTCGCGGCGCTTCAGAAGGCTGTTGCTTTCGCTCGGACAAAGCGTTAGAGTGCGGCTCGCATGTCAGAAAACCCACCGAAACCCGAGGGCCCGTGCGAGCATGCCGGAAACCCTCGTTTCCAATATCTGATAGATAGCATCGCAGACGGGAAAGGAGGAGCGATTCATCGCTGCAGGAAGTGCAACCGCGAATGGTAACGTGATATCATTTCCCGTATGGACATCGAGCACCTCAATAAATTCCAGCTCGTCCTCCTCGCGCTTCTCGTTTCGTTCGTGACGTCGATCGCGACCGGCATCGTCACGGTTACCTTGCTTGCGCAGGCGCCGCCCGCCGTCACCGAGACCATCAATCACGTGGTCGAGCGCACCATCCAGACCGTCGTGCCGCAGGCGGCGTCTTCGACGAAGCAGACAACGCAGACCGTCATCGTGAACCAAGACGACCTCATCACCGGCTCCATCGCGGGCGCCCTCTCGAAAACCGGCCGCGTCTTTAGCGGCACCTCGACCAGCTCCCCCGTCGTCGCGCTTGCGGCGGAAATTGCGCCAAACGTCCTTGTGACCGACGCCGCTTCCGTTTCGAGCGAGCATCTGGTTTCTTTGAACGGTGTCAGCGCGCTCTTCAAGGTTTCGCAAACATTTCCGACAATTGGCATCGCAATCTTGGTTCCGGAAGCCACGTCGACCATTCTCGGCGACCCGTTCAAGGTCGGTGATGCCGGAGCGATGAAATTAGGCGGGACGGCGACGGCGGTTTTGAGCGTCTCTAACGAGCGCGTCGCCATAGGCTCCGTGTCGGCAAAATTTTCCCTTGGGAGCGTTACTAAAGAAGGAACTCCTCCCATTTCCGTCCGTGCCATCGACACCAATCTCGATGCATCGACCATACCCGGAGCGCCGCTCGTCAATATCTTCGGCGACCTCATAGGCATTTCGACCGGCATTTCGCAATCCGCGGGCGGCAAAGGAACATTCGTGGCGGCAAGCGACATCATTGCCGTCCTTTCCGCAAAAGCGACGACGACGCCCTCTCACTAGGCCCTGAAACGTCTTTCCACTTGAACCTTTTTTACTGCTTCGGTAGTATAATATCCTCATGCCCCCTCCATTCGGCAATTTCACGACGAAGGCGAAAGAAGCGGTCCGGAAGGCCCACGAACTCGCCATTGAGCGCGGCCAGAATCATGTATCGTCCCTGCATCTCACGGCGGCTCTGGTCATGCAGGAAGATTCTATCGTCGTTGCCATCCTCGAACGGCTTGACGTTGACACGGTTCTCTTCACGGATTCCATCATCGAACTTCTTGAAGCGCCTCCTCCCGGCTCGGTTCTCTCGCCAAGCTACCAGCTCTATCTCACGCCTGATCTCGCGCAGGCCTTGGAAGCCGCCGTCAAAGTCGCAGCATCGTTCGGCGAATCGTTCGTGTCCGTGGAACACCTTTTCCTCGGCGTCCTTCAGCATTCCGGCCCTGCCGCGGAAGTATTCAACCGCTTCCGGATAGACCGCAACGCCGTCGTTTCCGTCATGCAGGAATTCCGCTCGACGAGAAATACCGAGCCGGAAACGCCGAAGAAGATGCGCGTTCTCACGAAATACACCAGAAACCTGACAAAGCTCGCGCAGGAAAACAAACTTGACCCGGTCATTGGCCGCGATGTCGAGATAAGCCGCGTCATGCAGATTCTTTCGCGGCGCACAAAGAATAATCCCATCCTCATCGGTGAAGCGGGCGTCGGCAAGACCGCGATTGCCGAAGGATTAGCGCAGCGGATAGCGATGAGCGACGTGCCGGAATCTTTGAAGACGAAAGAGCTTCTCACGCTCGACTTGGGTTTTTTGATCGCGGGCACGAAGTATCGCGGCGAATTCGAAGAGCGTCTGAAAGCCATCATGAAAGAGGTCGAGAAGTCCGACGGCAAAGTCATCCTGTTCATTGACGAGATACACACGCTCGTGGGCGCCGGAGCCGCGGAGGGTGCGATGGATGCCAGCAACATGTTGAAGCCCGCGCTTTCGCGGGGCGATTTCCGCGTCATCGGCGCGACGACCTTGAAGGAATACCAGCAGCACATCGAGCGCGACGCCGCTCTCACGCGCCGCTTCCAGCCGGTCTATGTGAACGAGCCCTCCGTTGACGACGCGATAGCGATTCTCCGCGGTCTTCGGGAAAAGTACGAGCTCTACCACGGCGTTCGCATCACCGATGATGCGATCGTCGCCGCGGTCGAGCTTTCTGCCCGCTACATCACCGATCGTTTTTTGCCTGATAAGGCAGTTGATCTTATCGATGAAGCCGCATCCGCATTGAAGATTTCTCTCGGCAATAAGCCGCCACAGCTTGAGGAAACCGACCGGAAGGTCCGCCGCTTCGAGATCGAGCTTGCGGCTTTGCGCAAAGACGAAGCTGCGCACGCGGGCAAGAACACGAAAACTCGTATCAAGGCCGTCGAAAAAGAGATCTCGAACTTGCGGGAAGCGACTGCTGACTTGGAAGTGAAATGGAAAAATGAGAAAGGAGTCTTGACTGCAATCGGCACGCTCAAAAAAGAGATTGATTCCCTGAAAGCAGAGTCAGATTCAGCGGAAGCGCGGGCCGACTTGGCGAAAGCTGCAGAAATCCGCTATGGCAAACTGCCGCTTCTTGAGAAAGAACTCGAAACCGAGCTCTCAAAGCTCAAACGCTTCCAGCGTTCGCGCCGCATCCTCAAGGAAGAGGTAACGGAAGCCGACATCGCGGAAGTCGTGTCGCGCTGGACCGGCGTTCCGGTATCGCGCATGCTCGAAGCGGAAGCGCAGAAGCTCGCGCGCATGGAAACCGAGCTCAAAGCATCGGTCGTGGGGCAAGACGAAGCGGTTCGCTTGGTTTCGGACGCCGTGAAGCGCTCAAGGGTGGGAATCGCCGACCCGAATCGCCCCATCGGTTCGTTCCTTTTCTTGGGTCCCACAGGCGTGGGGAAGACGGAACTCTCCAAAGCGCTCGCAAAGTTCATGTTCGATGATGAATCAGCGATCGTCCGCGTCGACATGAGCGAATTTATGGAGAAGCATTCGGTTTCGAAAATGATCGGCTCTCCTCCGGGATATGTCGGACATGAAGAGGGAGGGGCGCTCACGGAAAAAGTTCGCCA
>CAZVGP010000056.1:0-4339 GCA_964626715.1 uncultured Candidatus Saccharibacteria bacterium | reverse complement strand
GAGGGTGAAATATCCATTGCTCGTGTCTTCCGCGAGAAGAGGGCCGTCTTTGCCATTGCCCGGAGGTGCGCCAAGAAGCCTCACATGGGCCTTATATGTTCCCGGGAGGAGCTGATAGCCCGGCGTAATAGCGAGGCTACCAGTGCACGAGTTGAGCCCGTCGTGAACTGAAGTGCACGAGTTGTCAGCCGGAAACGTGAACGAGTGAACACCATCCGAGGAGTCGAGTCCCGTCCACACGGTTGCACCCGCCGGCACACCGACAAAGCCAAAGACGGACCAGGTGATGGTTAACATTCCCGAGCCAGCGGTGTACGTTTCTCCCCCATTGGGCGATACGACGGTGACAGTTGGAATGTTCGAGTTCGCTGTTTTTACGCTAACCGTCGCGCTTGCGACAGGAGGCCATGTTTCCCTTTCGGTGAGATTAATAATGTATGTACCAGCTTGCGTATACACGTGCGTCACCTGGTCCTTGCCTACGACATTTGTCGTGTAATCAACTGAGGTGTTGTCGCCGAAGCTAAGTGCATACGGGCCCTTAGATTTGCCTTGATTCAATCCGGCAAGAGTGATCTGGACAGTAAGCGGCACAGGGCCAGAGGGAGGTGTCACAGAGATGGAAGGCTGGTCCTTGTTGTTGCTAACGATGCCTGTGCTTGTGTTCGCGCAACCTTTGCCGAGCGCGGCGCGTGTGTTGGGACCCACAAAACCATAGCCGGTTGTATCTGCATCCCCGGAAGAAACAACTCCGTTCCCTGCCTGCCAACGCTGGACCGCCCGCTCAGTCGCGGGACCGAAGTAGCCAGTAACGCGGCCTTCGGGATAGATTGACGTGTTTTGAGCGAGAAATTGCTGAAGTTTTGTTACTTCCCCGTTCGTTTGGCCATCGGTCTGGTCAACATAGAGATTGAAGGTAAGAAGAATGCACGCCGAAACATTCGAGCCGTCGACCGTGCCGGAATGTGGAGCGTTCACGATCGGCTGACCGCGAAGCGACGCTTCTACATTAGCGACTGCCGTTGTATCAGCCCCGAATGAGGACACGAGAGAAACGATGGCCTGAATCTGGCTTTCGGTAAGTCCGGCCGCCCCTGCGGATACGGGACCAGCCGCAAAAACTAACATCACAAGCGAGGTTCCTAGAAATGACTTAAAGATAGAGCCCATAAATGAGCTTGTATTTAAAGTTAATTGAACGCACCTACCATACCACACCTCAAGCTTTTTAGGAAGTTCCTCACAGCCTGAAGGCAGCGGCTCGCTCTTTTCCTGTTAGCTGTTACGGGACTAAACTCACCGAGCTGGTGTTATCCTTTAGCGTCTTAATTATACGATACATCGTATAATTAAGGCGCTGCGTATTTTATATTTTAAAAGGTTTCTACAGAAATCAGTTTAGAGGGGCGATGATGCCCTTTCACGATTCGCACGCGCGTTTTTGGAACGCGAAAGTGAATCGCGACAAGCTCCCGCACGCGTTCGTTCGCTAGATTCTGCTCTGGTTTCTCTCGCACCGATACCTCAAAGCGCCCTTTCGATACCTCCGCCACAGACTCCTTTCTCGCGCCCGTTCTCACGCGAACTGTGATGTTAGTAACTGCAGAAATCTTTCGGGGCATGAGCACACGCGGATCAATCAATGAGCGTAATAGCTTTGCCTTTCTTTCCGGCTCTGCCGGTCCGGCCGATGCGGTGCACATAATCCTCGTGGCTCGCGGGAATATCGAAGTTGATGACATGCGAGACTCCTTCGATGTCGAGCCCGCGCGCAGCAACATCGGTCGCAACAAGCACCTGCACATGGTCGCGCTTAAAAAGATCAAGCGCCCGCTGACGCCTTCCTTGCGTCTTGTTGCCGTGGATTGATTCTGCTTTGAAACCTTTCTGCACGAGCGTTTTCGCGAGGCGCTCTACACCATGCTTCGTGCGTCCGAAGACGAGGACTTTGCTGAATTCGGATTTTGAAAGAAGGTCTTGGAGAACGCCGAGCTTGTTGCCGCCAGCCGGCACGCGCACCACATCCTGCTCTATCGAAGCCGCGATTTCCTGGGTCTTTACGCTGATCCGAACCGGCGTGCGGAGAAATTCCCCAATGAGCTTTTCTATCTCGTGTGAAAGCGTCGCCGCAAAGAAAAGAGTCTGGCGTTCCCGTGGCAACAGCGACAGGATGCGCCGCATGTCGTGTATGAAACCCATGTCGAGCATCCGGTCCGCTTCGTCGAGAACCGCAGTTTGAAAACCCGAAAGCACCAAGACTCCGCGCTCAAGAAGGTCCTTGAGCCTCCCCGGGGTCCCGATGACGAACTGCGGATGCCGTCTCAAAGCGCCGATCTGCGCGCCGATGCCCGCGCCGCCCACGCACACCGCGCCGTAAACCGGCAAGCGGTTGGCAAATCCGCGAAGCTCGTCCGCAATCTGCACCGCAAGCTCGCGCGTCGGGACCATGATGAGGACGCGCTCGCTCGGATCGAGAAGCGTTGTATTGAGAAGCGGGATGAGGAACGCGGCGGTCTTCCCGGTGCCGGTATTTGCGACACCGACGACGTCCTCGCCTCGGAGCACATGCGCGATGGCGCGATCCTGTATGGGAGTTGGCGTCATATATCCTTTCGCCGCGATGTTCGCCTTAATGCGAGCATCAACTGCGAAGTCTGCGAAGCGGTGCTCGGGAATGAAGTGCTCGACCGCCTCCGTGATGACGGCTTTATTGATGTAGCGCGAGACGTCGATCCGCTGCGGCATGCGCCGCTGCGCGTGACCGCCTCTCGGACTATGACTTCTTGAAAAACCGCGGGTAAAGCGAGAACGGCCCGGACCTCCGCGGTTGAAATTTCTCTTATACATTACGCTTCGGGACTAAACGGCCGGAACAGTCTTTACGACTGCGATAGCCGCCTTTGTGACGGGCGGCTGCCAGCGTTTTGCGCGCTGTGTCCACCCGAGGTCAACAAGAGCCTGCTTGGGTGCTCCATTTTTCAACATGTCTTTGATAAACACATGCACCAAATCGCCAAAGTTATCGACGGCCTGCTTCTCGGATTTTCCTGTTGTTGAGATATCGAGCTTGTGGGAATAGGCGATGTAGAGCCTGCCTTGTTTGATGATTTGTACCGGTAAATCGGCGATCGCGTACTGCATGCGCTCACCATAGCACGTTTCCCGCTCGAATGCACCCGATGTTTACACGATTAAAGAAACGCCTCTTGCGAACTTATTCGTATGGGATCTTGCATTCCTCAAACCAGAAGATGAGAAGGAAGCATTTTTGCGTGTGTCTACATCCCCGGCACCGGGAGGAGTTCCACTACTTCGATGTAGCCGCCCTTGATACCCATGTGCGGCATGTTCTTGAATATCGCGGCCGCGGCGTCATGAGACTCCGCTTGGATAATGGTGTAGCCGCACACTTCGTTCCGGACGTCTTTGACTTCGCTCCCCACCACGCGCTTGTTCTTGCCCGCGGGCGCTCCGCCGTCAACGATCGACGCTTGATGCGACTGCATCCACTTCATCCATCCGTCCATCCCTTTCTTCATGCTTTCGGGAGTGGAGTTTTTCATCATCTCGTCTAATGAGGCGGTCGGGGCCATGTATAACGCTATGAATTTTTTCATACGTATATGTTATTCCTATAAAAGAACTCTAGTATACCAGACCGGTAGCGCTGGCTAGTCTCTTCCGCCAAACACGGCAGTGTATGATAGTGAGCGTAGCATGAATAAGACGCGGCTTGAAAACCTGAGCGACGGCGTGTTTGCAATCGTGATGACGCTCCTCATCATAGACATCAGGGTGCCGGAGATGCACGGACCGCTGATAGGAGCCCTGTATAACCTCCTTCCCCTTTTTGTCAGCTACTTTTTGAGCTTTGCCGTGCTCTCAAGCTTCTGGCTCTCGCACCACGGCGTATTCCACCTTTTTATCCGCACCATTAATCGCCCCTGCATCCAGCTCAACACCCTCTACCTTTCCTTCATTGCGCTCATCCCCTTCTCTGCACACTTACTAGGGTCAAATCCCGCCGATCAAGTGGCCGTGATATGGTACGGAGCGAACATTTTTCTCGCCGGAGCAGCGGCAATACTCCTGTTTTTGTACGTGCTCCGGTCTGGAGAGATTGAGAACGCTGACTTCACCCAAAGAATGCTGCGCCAAGCGCTGATACGGCACATCCTCACGCCGTCGCTCGCGCTTCTTGGGATCGCGGCATCGTTCGTTTCTATTCCTCTCGCGCTTTTCCTCTTTGTCTTTCCAGCGATTTTCAATGCGATACCCGGTTCCCTCAATTTCACCGAGCGCCTGCTGGGATTCCGCATCCCGGAGTGAGTCTGCCGTT
>CAZVGP010000055.1:0-4432 GCA_964626715.1 uncultured Candidatus Saccharibacteria bacterium | reverse complement strand
CCGCCCGCGAAACGCGGGCGGTTCAGTTTTTCGGTAGCGTATCATTCACGTAGCGGAAAACAGTTTTTATTGTTTCGGCAATTTTCTTATCGGTAATAATCATGGCCCATGGATAGTCTTCGGCGAATGAGATGATAGCTGCCTTTTCGTCGTATGCCACTAATTCTATATCAAATGTGTAGGAAGGTGGTAAGAATCTAGTTTCACGCAATTGTTTCTGATCACGCTTAGCCATCTCGCGGGCATAAGGACTATCAACCGCGAGCCCAAGCCACTTCACACCCATCGATGAACGCTTTTTGACTATGCGATCTCCCCAGTCATAACCCATAAGATTGAGGAGTGCCTGGGCTCCGGTAAAGCCGTATACAAGTTTCTCTTTATTGTTACGAATGAGGTCGTTATATACCTCCTTGATTCCTTCAATGCCGTCGAAGAACTGGATATTCGGATGATACCGTTCCTCTTTATTCCGAACGTTTGTGATTGCAGGAATGAGGTCGGCAGTTTTCTTTATATTTTTTGATAATTGTTCGCGTGTTTGTTCTAGATAGTCGATAAGGAGATGCGGCTGTATAGATTGAAAGAAAAGCACGCCATTTCGTTCAGAAGAGGACAGAAGTCCTTTCGCTGCAAGTGATTTCAAGGTCCCATAGAGCGTCGTTCTATTGAGTCGCATTCTCCTCGCGATTTCAGAAACGCGTAGTCCCGTAGCGTAGCGAATCAGGAATATGAACACTTTTGTTTCTTGTTCGTTTAGGCCAGCGCTGCGTAGGATTTCAGTAAGCGTTTCCTCTGTTTTTTCAGTTTTCATGATTACTGTTGTCGAACAATGCCAACAATATATACCATTCTTTGCCAATAATCAATAGAAACAATATTCTTGTGTCTGTTTAAAATAACAAAGTTTCTATGATTAAAAAAACAGTCGTAGGATTTGTCGTTCTCCTTGTAGCGGCTATCGGCGGATGGTATGTTCTTTCCGCTTCTTCCACTTCTCGGCAGACCGAGACGATCAAGGTCGGTGCTCTGGCTTCTCTCACAGGAGACGCTGCAGCGTATGGCGAAGCAGCCCGGAACGTCATGCAGTTAGCTGCTGATGAGATCAATACAAATGGCGGTGTTAACGGGAAACTGATTGATCTTATAATTGAAGACAGTAGATGCAGCGGGCAAGACGCGGTGAACGCCACGCAAAAGTTAATAAGTATTGATAAGGTGCAGGTGATTATCGGGGGATTTTGTAGCAGCGAGTCTTTAGCTATTGTTCCCATAGCTGCTCGGGCAAAAGTGGCGCTTCTCTCTCCTGGTTCGTCCAGTCCTGATCTAACTAATATAAGCTCTTTTTTCGCGCGCGACTATCCGAGTGATGTAAGTCAGGGAGCCGTATTGGCCGATGTCGCTTATACAGATAAGGGGTGGAGGAATGTCGCCTTCATTCAAGAGCAGACCGATTATGCTCTTGGCGTATATAAAGCCTTCTCGGCGAGGTTCACAGAACTAGGCGGTTTGACCACTGATGAGCAATTTCAAAGTGGTACAACCGATTTCCACTCGACCATTACAAAGGTACGGGCAGAGAATCCGGATGCAGTTTTTCTGAGCACACAAGGACCAGCGTCCGCCAAGATACTGCTCCAGCAGATGCAGCAAATCGGTTGGTCTCCGAGGCTACTCTTGATTGATACCGTGATTGATGACCCGGGAACGATTCAAAACAACAAAACGATTCTTGAAGGTGCGCTCGGTGCGGAGTTCGGAGTCGACCTGAACAACTCAAAGTTTGCAGCGCTTCTCGCTTCCTACAAGGCAAAGTACGGCGCCGACATGCCATACCAGAGTTACGGGCAGACCGAATATGATTCGGTGTACCTTGTTCGCGACGCAATCGCGGCAGTGGGCTATGACGGCACAAAAATCGCGCGGTGGCTGCGTAACGTTCATGATTGGCAGGGCGCATCTGGTTCGGTAACCATAGGTTCCGACGGAGACCGCGTGGGGGCCCATAAGCCGGAGACCATTGTGAATGGGGTGGTGGAACCTTACGCAAAGTAGCTCTGAATAATCCGCCCGCGAAACGCGGGCGGATTCGCGTATACTGGAAACGGATGTTTGCCATTTTGCCGCAGCTCATCGCAAACAGCGTGATCGCCGGCTCGGTGTATGCCTTGGTCGCGATGAGTTTTTCTCTGGTTTACGGCGCGACGCGCTTTTTTAACCTCGCGCATGGAGTTCTCGCGGCAACTGGCGGCTACACAGTGCTGCTTCTTGCAAAGACGCTCGGCATGAACGTGTACGCCGCGGCGATCCTCGGGATCGCCGCGGCGGCTTTGATCGGCTGGGCGCTTGAAATCCTTGTCTATCGACCCCTGCGCAAAAGAAAAGCGTCGGGCACGGTGCTTCTCGTGGCCTCCTTGGGCGCGTTCACTGCGCTTCAGGCGTTGCTGGCAATTATTTTTACAAGCCAATACCAGACACTCTCGGGTCTTATTGCAGATTCTGGCCTCGTGCGCATCGGAAGCGCGGTCATGACAAACGTGCAAGTACTCACATTCGTGTGCGCCGTCCTTGTTCTCGCGCTTTTCTGGTTCGTGCTCACGAAAACCCGCTTCGGCCGCGCGGTACGCGCGGTTTCTGACGATGAGGAGGTCGCGAAAATCGTCGGCATCAACACCGACCGCATCATCGGATACGTGTTTCTCGTGGGTTCCGCTATCGCGGGCCTTTCAGGCATCCTTGTTGGGTTTGATACCGGCCTTCAGCCGACGATGGGCTTGGAGCTTCTCCTTAAGGGTGTTATCGCGGCAATCGTTGGTGGCATGGGAAACGTCTACGGCGCTTTCTTAGGTGCCTATCTTCTAGGGTTTGCCGAAAATTTTGGCATCTGGCAGATTTCAGGAGAATGGAAAGATGCGATTGCTTTCGTGGTTTTGATTATTTTTCTTCTTTTCCGTCCGCAAGGAATCCTAGGAAGAAGGTTATAATACTGTTCTGCTGATAATGAGCTTACCTTTCAAACTCCCGTTTAAACCTCGTGCCGGTCTATATATTGACGACTCAAATCTCTATAAGAGAGGCAAAGACGCTGGCTGGATGACGGACTATAAGAAGCTATACAAATGGGTTGCAACACTCAATACCGTTGTCCACGCAAGGATATATATGGGCCGACCTCGATACGAGCCCGCAAAAACTGTTAGTGAAGCTCTGGAGAAATACTTCAAGACAATCGGGTACGAAGTGACTTCAAAGGATCTGAAACGTATACGGGACGACAAGGTTCCGTCAGGCTATCGGAACAAGTGCAATTTTGACGTCGAGATGCATGACGAGATTATGCAAGATTTGAACGATTTAGACATCGTATACATCGCGAGTGGCGACAGCGATTTTTTACGAACCAAGGAGAATATTTTAAGAAACCAGAAGCATATTAAGTTCGTTGCGTATGAAAAGAACTGCGCGTGGGAAATCAGACAGGGGTCTTGGTTTATAAGTCTGGACTCTATCCGTTCCGATATAGAAAGGTTCTCGAAACCCTCACCCTAGAACGAAAAAACCGGGCGCAAGGCCCGGCGAGGTAACCACTCACAATACTATCCGACTTACCATGAGGTGTCAATGAAACATGTTGATAAGATAAAAACCTCGTAATTTCAATGGAATATCTCATCCATCTCGCGATACTTTTTTCGATCTACGCGGTCTTAGCGGTTTCGCTTGATTTGGTCGTCGGCTATACAGGGCTTTTGTCCGTAACGCACGCGGCATTTTTCGGCATCGGTGCGTACGCAACTGCTCTTCTCATGCTTGATTTTCACGCGAACTTTTTTGCGGCAGCGCTTGCGGGGGTAGTCCTTGCCGGGCTTCTCGCGCTTGCCATCGGGTTTGTTCTTTCGAAATTCAGCGGCGACTACTATGCGCTCGGCTCTCTGGGCTTCAACGTCATCGTCTTTTCGGTCTTGCTTAATTGGCAGAGTCTCACGAGCGGACCCTTGGGCATCCCCGGCATTCCGCGGCCGGAGCTTTTCGGGTTCTCGTTCTTTGGGAGCGAAATGTTTCTCGCTCTCGCTGTCGCGTGTCTTCTGGGTGTCTATATGCTTTCTCGTTTCATCGTTTCATCCTCATTCGGGCGCATTCTCCGGGCGATTCGTGAAGATCAGGAGGCTATTTCGGTTTTCGGGTATCGCACACTTTTCTACAAACTCTGGATTTTCACGATAGCGGCCGGCATGGCGGCCATTGCCGGAGCACTCTATGCCTCGTACATAAGCTACATCGACCCGAACTCGTTTACCATCAACGAATCGATTTTCCTTCTTGCGATTATAATTCTCGGCGGCCTCGGGTCTTTGCGCGGCGCGGTTTTTGGCGCGTTCGTCCTCATACTTTTGCCGGAGGCCCTGCGGTTTGTGGGATTCCCCGAAGACAT
>CAZVGP010000054.1:1975-4439 GCA_964626715.1 uncultured Candidatus Saccharibacteria bacterium | reverse complement strand
AACCGCCGGAGATTTTTTTCTATAACACGCTCGGCAAGACAAAACAGAAGTTTGAACCGCTTCGCGGCCGGATCGTGAAAATGTACACCTGCGGCCCCACGGTCTACGACTACGCGCACATTGGGAACTTCCGTTCATACCTTTTTGCGGAGACTGCACGGCGCGTTTTGGAATACGCGGGCTACGAAGTGAAGCAGATTATGAACATAACCGACGTTGGCCACTTGGTAAGCGACGCCGATGAAGGGGAAGACAAGATGACCGCAGGATTAAAGCGCGAGGGGATGGAGCTCACGCTTGAAAACATGAAAATCCTCGCGGAGCGCTACGCGGGAGAGTTCATCGAGGATCTGAAGCGCCTCAACATCGAGCTGCCGTTTCTGTTTCCTCGCGCGTCGGAGCATGTGCCAGACCAGATCGTCTTCATAAAAACGCTCTGGGAGAAAGGATACGCGTACAAGATCAAGGACGGCGTGTATTTCGACGTCGGGAAGTTTCCGAAGTACGGCGCTCTTGGCCTGCCTGCCGGCAGGCAGGGCGGCAGCTCGTCCGAAGAGCACTCGCGCATCGGCGTGAATCCTGAAAAACATGATCCCCGTGATTTCGCCCTCTGGAAGTTCGACAAAAAGCTCGGGTGGGAATCGCCGTGGGGGAAGGGGTTTCCCGGCTGGCACATCGAGTGTGCCGCGATGTCCACGAAATATCTCGGGAGGACCTTCGACATCCACACCGGCGGCGTTGATCTCGCTCCCATCCACCACAACAACGAGATTGCGGAAGCAGAAGCGGTAACGGGGAAACCCCTCGCGCGCTATTGGCTCCACGGTGCATTCGTGACGATAGAAGGGAAACGCATCGGCAAGTCGGAAGGGAACGCGATACGGCTCTACCAGCTCGGGGAACGCGGCGTCTCCGCGCTCTCCTATCGGTACCTTCTCTTGACCGTTCATTACCGCCAGCCGATGAATTTCACGTGGAGCGCAGCAGAAGCGGCGCACACGGCCCTGAAGCGCGCGCAGCGTTTTTTTGCCGACCTGCCTGCGCAGGCAGGCCTCAAAGGCGAAGGCAAAATCAATCAGGAATACCGCTTGAAGTTCGAAGCAGCGATAAACGACGACCTCAACACTCCGGAAGCGCTGGCGCTCATGTGGAATCTTTTCAAGGATGAGAGCATCTCTTCCGGCGACAAGCGGGAGACGCTTCTCGATTTCGACCGCGTTCTCGGCATCGGATTCGCGCCGCTTCTGTACCGCGATGGCGGGTTCGAAAAGCTCTCCGTCATCTCGCTCTCCGATCTGCCGAAGGACGTGGAAGCGCTCGTGTCAGAGCGCGAAGCGGCCCGCAAAAACGCGGATTGGGGCAAAGCCGATGAGCTCCGCGAAGCGATCCGTGCGCAGGGCTTCTCGATCGAAGATACCACAGAGGGCCCCGTGGTCAGGAAAGGAGAGGGCCCGGCGGGCGTGCTATAGTAGAGCCATTACTGAAAAGCCATTTTTATGAATACTAAAAGTACGCGCATCGTGATCATCTTAATAGTCATCGCTATCGCCATTGTCGTCGTGTTCGGGTTCTTTGGCATCGGCGGGTTCAGCCTCTTTGGAACTGGACAGTCGCAACCACAGGCGCAAACTGCGGCGCAGGCGCTTTTGAATCAGATTGATAAAAGCGGCGGCACGGTGAGCCAGCTTGTCGTCGAGGACGTGACGGTCGGCACAGGCGATTCGGTCGCGCTCGGCGACACGCTCACGGTCAACTACACCGGTCTTCTGACGAATGGAACGGTGTTCGATTCGTCCGACGCGCACGGCGCGCCTCTCACGTTCACCATCGGGAAAGGCCAGTTGATTCGGGGATGGGAGCAGGGGCTTCTCGGCATGAAAGAAGGCGGTCGCCGTTTGCTCGCGATTCCGCCGAGCATGGGATACGGCGCGAATGCTGTCGGCGCTATTCCGGCAAACTCCGTCCTGATTTTTGACGTCGAGCTCCTGAAGCGCGTTCCGGCTGGTACAGCTGGTTCCACGCGGTAGCGGCGGATGGGGTATCCGATAACGTTTCGGATCGAGCGCGCATCCGGCCGCGGCCGGATGCGCGTTGGCACGGTAGTAACCCCGCACGGCTCGTTCAAAACACCTGCATTCGCGGTCGTCGGCACCAAAGGTACCGTGAAGGCGGTTCTGCCGAAAGATCTCAAGGAAATCGTCGGAGCTGAAGTCGCGCTCGCGAATACGTATCATCTGTTTCTCCAGCCCGGGGAAGATGTCGTTGCCGAAGCCGGCGGCCTCCACGCGTTCATGGGCTGGCAGGGCCCCTTGATGACCGACTCGGGAGGCTTTCAGGTATTCTCGCTCGGCGCGGGGTTCGAGAAAGGCATATCGAAGTTCGCGGCAGATTCCCAATCCAATGTCGGACATCGGATGTCCGACATACCGGCTGTCTATGATGAAGAGGTCCGAAGCCAGCACGG
>CAZVGP010000054.1:0-1875 GCA_964626715.1 uncultured Candidatus Saccharibacteria bacterium | reverse complement strand
GAGATGCTCGCCGCGACCATCGCCTCCTTGCATAATCTGTATTTCATAGTTTCCTTGCTTAAAAATATCCGTATATCGATTTTGGAGAACCATTTTGAAGCTTTTAAGACGTCATTTCTTGCTTCTTATTATTAAAACTGGAACCTAGAACCTGAAAGCTGTAAGCTGGCTCTGTGGAACCTCTTGCGGTGCAGATACGGCCGAAAACGCTTGACGAATTCGTCGGGCAGGAACACTTGGTCGGGAAAGGGAAGCCGCTCCGGAGCGCGGTAGAACAGAAGCATCTCTTCTCGTTTATTTTCTGGGGGCCGCCGGGAGTCGGGAAAACGACGCTCGCGCGCATCTATGCGGATTCTCTTGACGCGACGTTTTTCGAACTCTCCGCGGTTGCCGCAGGCAAGGATGACATACGGAAAATCGCCGAAACGGATACGAAGGAAAAACCGAAAGTCCTTTTTCTCGATGAGATACACCGCTTCAACAAAGCGCAGCAGGATTTTCTCCTTCCATTTGTCGAGAAAGGGGAAATCACGCTCGTCGGAGCGACGACGGAGAACCCCAGCTTCGAAGTCATCTCGCCCCTCTTGTCGCGTTGCCGTGTATTCGTATTAAAACCGCTGAACGATGCGGAACTGACGCGGATACTAACGCGAACAGGATTAGAATTATCCAAAGAAGCATCCGATTGGGTAGTGGCATATGCAAACGGCGACGCACGGCAGGCGATTACCGTCGTCGAGAATGCGTACAAACTCTACGGAAAGGTGACTGCGGAAACCCTTCAAGAGTCGCTTCAATCGGGGAAACTTCGCTACGATAAGAAAGGAGAGGAGCATTACGACACCATCTCCGCGTTCATCAAAAGCATGCGGGCCTCGCAGGCCGATGCGGCGATATACTACCTCGCGCGGATGCTTGAAGGCGGTGAAGATCCGGTGTTCGTGGCGCGGAGAATGGTTGTCTTTGCAAGCGAGGACGTCGGTCTTGCCCAGCCCACGGCTTTAGTGGTTGCAAACGCGGTCTTTCATGCGGTCGGATCTGTCGGCATGCCCGAGGCCGCGATAAACCTCGCCCACGGTGTTGCGTATCTGGCAAACTGCAAAAAAGACCGCTCGGCCTACGAAGCGCTTCGCGCCGCACAGGAAGATGTGGGAAAATTCGGCAATCTTCCGGTTCCTTTGAGTATCCGGAATCCCGTCACTAAACTCATGAAAAACCTCGGCTACGGGAAAGGGTACGAAAAATATTCGAAGGAAAGTTATTTGCCCGAGAAGCTGAAAGACGCGAAGTACCTGAGGCGTTCGGATACCTAAAATTGACAAAATTACGTTTTATATTATCTTAAAAATATATGGAGATACCCAAGCTTGAAGGGGCAAATGACAATAGGAGTCATAGTTCAATGTCCGGGCTCGAGGAATCGTATTTTGGGCATTTGCTCGCGAATGCTGTGGCAGGGAAATTCGCTGACGAAATTAATTGTGCAAATAGAGAAATAAAAAAGCGAAGATTTTACGTACTTTCGTCAGATCAAAAGTTATAGGATTGTTACAACATTAGCGTAGAAGCATCTGGTGCACCCGTTCCTTTTTCAAATGTGGAAGCCTGTCCGGCTTGCCATGGTGAGGGAACGCAAAGGGATCTCGACGTCGCGAGGACTCTCTGGAGTCTTATACAAGGCAAGCCCAGAATCGTCTGGATGAATGTTAGATGTTATAGATGCGGGGGAACCGGCAAGCCGGATGCTCGTCATCTCGAAAAAGCGACATGGACATGGGGGCCGCTGGCACGTCTTTTGATAAACTTGTTTCGTGATTGAGCGAAAACTATCAAGATTTTAATGCGGGAGTATACTGTCTCGCGTGAATAAGTTTA
>CAZVGP010000053.1:0-4515 GCA_964626715.1 uncultured Candidatus Saccharibacteria bacterium | reverse complement strand
GGGTCTTTCCCTGAAAATGCTCCGCCGCCGTGAGGGATGAGGCCGCCGTAGGTGTCCACCATGATTTTTCTTCCGGTAAGGCCTGCGTCAGACTCGAATCCGCCCTGCACGAAACGTCCTGTCGGGTTTACAAGAATTTCCACTCCGGTAAGGTCGCCGAGGACGGGGCCAAAGAGATGTTCGGTGAGGTCAGCGCGGATTTTTTCCTGCGAAACGTCCTCCGCATGCTGGGTTGAGGTGAGCGCTGTCACCACCTTGCCATTACTTATGGTTACCTGCGTCTTTCCGTCCGGCTTCGCCCATGGAAGCGTCGTGTCACGGCGTAATTTTTCCAAGCGACGTGCGAGAGCGTGCGCATAGACGACGCCGAGCGGCAGGAATTCTTTCGTCTCGTCGGTTGCGTAGCCGTACATAATGCCCTGATCCCCCGCGCCGCCGGTGTCGACGCCGAGGGCGATGTCTCCGGACTGGAGCGCGATGCGCTCCATGATGTCCAATTTCTCCGTGTAGCCGACGTCTTCGTAGATTTTCCGCGCGATGCCGATGTAATCAATCTTCGCTTTCGTGCGCACCTCGCCCCCGATCATCAAGGTGCCGTGGCTGCCGAACGTTTCCACGGCGACCCTGCTTGTCGGATCTTTGGAAAGGCACATGTCCAAAATCGCGTCGGAAATCTGATCACACACTTTGTCCGGGTGTCCGGCAGTGACGGATTCTGTCGTATAGGTTTTGAGAAGGTGAAACATTGAGGGGAGGGATTAGTGATTTGGGGATAGGGTATAGGGACTGATAAAGAGAATCTCTCCTGAGAGGAGAGATAATTTTTAAGTATCTTTCCCCGAAGGCCCATTCGACAATCTCAGGGCAGGGCTGGAAGCACCGAGCACCTTTTGCGTGAGTGTTCCTTTCGAAACGTGCTCCCTCGCAAAAGGTTACTTACACTCTTTCGAGGCTTTCGCCCGGAAAGGTGCTCGGTTGCTGGTGGTTCGACGAGCCAGTTCTCTCACCACACTCTTGATACGTATTCGGTTGTCAACAACTATTGTAGCGCAGCAACGCGGAAGCGCGCAAGCTCCGTGAGATGGCGACTTCGCCTATCTCACGGGGCAAGGTTCCCGGAAAGTATATCCTTCAGGATTTTGGGGTAGATTTTCCGTTCCGCTTCCTTTATCCGCTCGTGGAGGGTTTCCACCGTGTCATCGAGCATGACGGGCACTTTTCCCTGCGCGAGTATTTTTCCTTCGTCCAGTTTTTCCGTCGCGATGTGGAGCGTGCAGCCGGTTTCTTTCACTCCCGCGTTGAGAACGTCGGCGACGGCATGATCTCCTTTGAAGAGGGGAAGCAAGGACGGGTGAGTATTCAGGACGTGTCCGCCGAAGTGGTCGAAGAATTCTTTCGAGAGGAATGTCATGAAGCCCGCCATCGCGACGAGCCCGACGTCATGCTTTGCAAGAACATGCACTAATTTTTCTGTGTATCCTTCGCGGTCGAAGTTCGCTCCAAAGTCAGCGCGCTCCACCAGCTCTGCCGGTATCCGGGCGTTCCTCGCGATGTCCAAAGCGCGGCACTCTCTGTCAGCGACGACGACGGCGATAGGTACGCGCTCCCGTATCATCGCCTCGAGTATCGAGCCGGTCCCTGAAACGAGAATAGCTAACTTAATGGGCGTCTCCATTTGCGCGTTTGTGTACCTATGCTATCCTGAAGCATGGGGAAAGTACATCAAGGAAAGTTCCTGACGTTCGACGACGTTCTCATCCGTCCGGCCGAAAGTTCTGTGGAGCCGCGGGACGCGAACGTGGAAACCGCTCTTGCGCGCCTGCCTGCCGAAGGCTCGGCGAAGGCAGGCGGTTTTTTTCTTGCCATTCCCATCATCTCCGCCGCGATGGATCGTGTCACGGAAACCGAGATGGCGGTCCGTTTGGGAAAACTCGGCGGCCTCGGCATCATTCATCGTTCGAATAGCGTCGAAGAACAAGCGGCGATGGTCCGCAAAGCAAAAAAAGAAGGCGTGCGCGTGGGCGCGGCGTGCGGCGCATTTGATATCGAACGCGCCGTCGCGCTCAAAAAAGCCGGCGCGGATGTCATTGCCATCGACTCCGCCCATGGCCACAACATGAATGTCGTTGCCGGCGCGAAGCGCATCAAGAAAGCGATAGGGAAGACGATTCTTCTCGTTGGAAATATTGCGACAAAAGAAGCGGCAGCGGAGTTGGTGAAATTCGCTGATGGTATCAAGGTCGGCATCGGTCCCGGCTCCATCTGCACGACGCGCATCGTCTCGGGCGTCGGCGTGCCGCAGCTCTCTGCCATCATGGAAGTCGTTTCGGTCGCGAAAAAATATGGCGTACCGGTCATCGCCGACGGCGGTATGCGGACTTCCGGAGACATCGCAAAGGCCTTGGGCGCCGGGGCATCGGTCGTGATGCTGGGCAACATGCTCGCGGGGACCGACGCATCGCCCGGGAAAGTCGTTCAAATGGAGGGGAAGAAATTCAAAGAATATCGCGGCATGGGCTCGATGGCGGTTTTAAAAAAAGGACGAGCGAATGACCGCTACCTGGGCACCTCGAAAGGTATCATCCCGGAGGGTGTGTCGGCTTTGGTGCCATACGCGGGGAAGCTTGAAGACGTGGTCGCTCGTCTCGTCGGAGGCATCCGTGTTTCGATGGGCTATGTCGGGGCAAAAAATCTCACAGAGTTCGAAAAGCGCGTCGAGTTCATGATCGTCTCCGGTGCTTCGGTCAAGGAAAATAATCCGCACTCGCTCGCAAAGATTCTCGAGGATTAGTCTTATACACTGTTTCTATGACACCGCAGTTCTTTTTTCCCAAAGAATCCGCCTTCTCCTCGTTATTCAAAAGTATCGCCGCTAACATTGTCGAGATAAGCAGCCTCCTCAAGGAATTTTCCGAGAAGTTTTCCGATGCGGAACAATTCAAAAAGCAGGCCAAAGATATCGAACATCACGCCGATGCGACCACACGCGCCGCGATAGAGCTTCTCAACACCTCCTTCATCACGCCGTTTGACCGCGAAGACATCCACTACCTCGTGCACGAGCTGGATGACATCATCGATATCCTCGAGGACCTCTTGCGAAACATCTATCTCTATAATCTCGCGAAAGCTCCGCCCGCGCTTCCGCAATTCGCGGAATTCATCGTCGAGTCGTCATACGCGATACAGAAGCTCGTGGAAAAATACCTCGACCCGCCACACTACACGCCGGAAGCCGCGGCCTTGAAACAGCGCCTCTACACGCTTGAAAACGAGGCGGATAGAGTGTTTACGAACGCCATCAAGGAGCTGTTTCAGAAGGTCAAAGACCCGATCGAACTCATAAAACAGAAAGACATCCTCGAGGGGCTCGAAACCGTGATGGACAAGTATCTTTCGGTCGGCAACACGATCGAGAACATCATCGTAAAGAGCCGATGATGCGCACTAAGCGGTAACCATGTTCGGGTCGGAGTTTCTCCTTGTCGTTCTCGTCATAGGAATCGCTCTTTTGTTCGACTTCACGAATGGCGCGCATGACGCGGCGAATTCGATAGCGACCGTCGTCTCGACCCGCGTCCTCACCTTGGGCCAGGGCCTCGTCCTCGCGTCTTTTTTCAATTTTACCGCTTTTGTCGTGTTTGGCGGAGCAGTCGCAAAAACGGTCGGGAAAGGGCTCGTGGACATCCACATCGTGACGCCGGAAGTCGTTCTTGCCGGGCTTTTGGGAGCGATCGCGTGGAACCTTCTCACACTTTTCTTGGGGCTTCCGACGAGCTCATCGCATGCTCTCATTGGCGGCTATGCCGGCGCGGCGATTGCGCGCGCCGGCATGGGAGCGATCATCGTAAACGGCTGGACTTTGACGCTCCTCTTTATAGTCCTTGCCCCTCTTATCGGCGCCGTCCTCGGCGCCGTCCTTATTTTTATAGTGAAATGGGTTTTGTATCTTGTGCGCGCGGTCCCCGGCAAAGTGCACATTTGGGCGAGGAGGATACAGCTTGTCTCGGCATCGCTCTACAGCTTGAGCCACGGCTCAAACGATGCGCAGAAAACCGTCGGCATCGTGACAGGGCTTCTCGTGTCCGCGCACTACCTCCCGGCGTTCGCGCCGCCCCTGTGGGTCATCCTCCTTGCGTATTCCGCGATGGGTTTGGGTACGTTGATTGGCGGCAGAAGGATCATCCGCACGATGGGACAGAAGATTTACAAGCTCCGCACGCTCGACGGCGTGTGCGCCGAAACCGCTGGCGCCGCGAGCATTTTCCTCGCGACGTACCTTGGCGTGCCGGTTTCGACGACGCATGTGATTACCGGCGCGATTTCTGGCGTCGGTGCCGTACAGCGTACCTCTGCGGTTCGGTGGAATATTGCCGCGCGCGTCGTCTGGGCGTGGATTTTTACCATCCCGTGCGCAGGGTTTCTCGCGTTCCTTCTCTTTCGGGTAGGAAGTTTTTTCTGATGTTCGGCATTGAAAAAGCATTGTATTTCCGCTATTGTGCGAACAATTGCGGG
>CAZVGP010000052.1:2089-4574 GCA_964626715.1 uncultured Candidatus Saccharibacteria bacterium | reverse complement strand
AATCGTTTCCGGTTTCGAATTTTTTCCCAGAAGTATGATGCCGAGAGATATCGGTATGAAGGAAGAAAGCTGCCACACCGTGGGTACGTTGCCGAGAACGACATAGGCCACGAGAAGCGTGATCAGAGGCGAGACACTGTTGAGCGCGTTCGCCTTGGTAATGCTGATCCGGTGGATGCCTTCTATCCAGAATATCTTGGCAAGTCCCATGAGGAATATGCCGTTCACGACAAGAAGAAAGATCCCGGACGGGGTAAGCGCAGCGAGGGGCGCTTGGCCGGCAAGGAACGCGAACACAAGAATAACGATGCCGCTTGCGGCGCTCCGCACGAACATGATAGTTTCGCTCGAGACCTTTGTTCTCGCGCGTCTCTGGAAGAAGTTCCCGAAGGGCGCGATTGCCGCCGCGGCGATGATGAGAAAGTCGCCGATCTGGAAGTGCGTCGTGTTCGGATACAGAACTATCGCTGCGCCGATGATCATGAGCGCTGCGCCCGTGATGTGGCTCCCGGAGAAGTGTTCCTTATGCCATACGTTGAAGAGCGCGTATGCGAAGAAAATTTCCGTGAGCGCGATGAGCGAAGCGTTGCCCGCGCTCGTGTACTTGAGACCCACGAACGTCAAGAGGTAATAGAGGATGCCGGTGAAAAATATCACCCACACAATATCTTTGAGAGCCGAGCGATCGGCGACTTCGCGCCACTTCCCCCGTGCGGTTACCACGGCAGCGAAGAATACGGCCGCCACGGCGGTGCTCCATCCAAAAACCACGAGCGGAGCGAGCGCCCGGAGGGAAAGTATCGTGATGACCGGGAAAATCCCCCACAAGGCCGCTCCGGCGAGTATCGAAAGGTCTCCGGCGCGCTCTGCTTTCATTTAGGTTTCTGCTTTATCTGAAAACCATGAATCCATGCTCCACGCTCTCCAGCTTTCGCCGATCCACAGCGCAACGAACACGAAGACGTAGATGATGCTCGTGCCGATATCCGTCGCGCCTTCCGTATACGGGCCGCCGAATCCTTCCGGTACTGCCCAGATGAGGAAGATGAGCATGGCGCCGCCGATGATTGCGATACGAGTGAAAAGCCCGAAGATGAGGCCGAGAGCGATCGCCGTTTCGGCGATCGCGACGACAATCGCCCACGCTTCAGGATGAGGGCTCACGATGCCGATCCACAGTTGTATCCACGACTGCACCCACGCCGGCTGGTTCGCGAGCGCTTCGGTGAAATAATCAAGGAATCCGGTCTGGAACGCCGGCTGCCATTTGAAAAACGCGTCGATAGCCCAGACGATGCCGAAGACGATGCGCAGCGCCGCGAATTGTTTTTCAGGTTTCATGCGCTTGGTCTTTTCATACTAGCGTATCTTTCGGCCGTCTCCGTAGGCACGCTCACGTTCAAGGGCGATTCTTCAAGCGTTTTGCTTTTTTCAGTTCTTCCGCGAGGTCGCTCGCGAGGAAGACATATCCGCGTTTTTTATTCGAGAGAAGATTCGCGATCATATTCCCGAGCCGAGCCGCCTTTTGGGCGGCTTCAAAAAGCGGTTTTCCTTCTGCGAGGAAGCCTGCGCACATGCCGGCAAGGACGTCTCCTGTTCCTGCTTTTGCAAGTCCTCGGTTCACGCGTCGCATCAGAAATATTTTTCTCGTCGAGAGTATCTCGGTTCTTTCGCCTTTTCTTATGATGACGTTTCCATTTCCAAGGAGTTTTTTAATGCCGTTGTACTGTCTCATGAGTGTCCATTCTCCGGCGTTTGGGGTCAATATCGCATTTGAAATCGCATTTCCGCGGAGCGTCTTCAAGGCGTCCGCATCGACGACTTTCGGTCCCTTCCAGCGCATGAGGCGGCGCATGAGCGCCGCAGTGCCCGGCCGCGTCGTCACGCCGTTTCCGAGAAGGAGCACGTCCGCAGTCTTGAGCTGTTTCAATATAATTTTCGCATGACGGCGCGAAAGGTATTTTCCTTTCAACTTCCGCGTCATGAGGTCCGGTGAGAGCGCGTTCAGTACCCACGCCACTTTTTCCGGGGCCATGACGATGACGGATTCGGCGCCGGAGCGCAAGGCCGCGATAGAGGCGAGATATGCCGCTCCCGGATACTCTTCAGAACCCGCAACGACGAGAACACGCCCCATGTGCGGCATTATAATCTTTTTTCAGCGCGCGTTTATTTCAATCCTTTTGTTCCTGTTCCAAATGCTTCAGTTCCTCCGCGTCGATTTTTTCCGCTTCCTGTTCAAGGTGCGAGAGGAAAAGCTCGGTGGGCTTCCGCCAGTTCATCTGGAGCGCCCATGCGCGGACTTTCTCGCGCGGCAGCGTAAGCGCGCGCATGCATGCATCTTTCAAATCATCCGACACGAAGCCGTTCACGCCTTCCTCGATGACCGAACGCGACGCGTGCGAGGGAAGCGCCGCGATCGGCACGCCGCACGCGTTCGCCTCGAGCATCACGAGGCCCAAGGTATCGGTGAGGGAAGGGAAGA
>CAZVGP010000052.1:0-1989 GCA_964626715.1 uncultured Candidatus Saccharibacteria bacterium | reverse complement strand
GCGTCCGGCTTGAATGCGTCAAGGATTCTCGTGAGCTTGCGCTTCGGCGCGAGGGCGAGGCGGATTTCAGGGTACGTCGGCAAGGGAACGGTGAATCTGAAGTCCGACGGCCCGACGACAAGGACCGTGTGTCCCATGCGCTCGAGTTCGCGCTTCGTCGCTTCGATCGTCCGCGCGACCCCGCTCACGTGCGGGAACCATGCGTCGGTCACTATCGCGATTTTCATTGCTTTTCGCACGGTAATTCAGCAGGAAACATTCTAGCAGAGCCTGCCGCTTACGGCTTTACTGTATGCGTGGTTTGCAAGCGGCAGAAAAAGCGCCTACGGAAGTAGAAGATACACGAAGGAGAGAACGCCCGCGAGAACGCAGTAGACCGCGAATGGTGTGAGCGTGTGTTCTTCGATTTTGAAATAGCGCGTCAGAAATTTCACTGAAAGGAACGCAAAGAATGCTGCACAGAGCGCCCCCACAAGGCTTATCGAAAACGCGGAGACGCCGGCCGCCGCGAGCGCGGGGAGCTTGAGCGCGGCCGCCGCGCCGATTATCGGCGTCGCGAGTAAAAACGAGAAGCGGACAGCATCTTCATGCGAAAGTCCGGCAACGAGGCCGCCAGCAAGCGACGCGCCGGTGCGCGAGAAACCGGGAATAAGCGCAAGCGCTTGGAGCGCCCCCACGAGAAGCCCCTGTCGCCACGAGAGGGCGGCGATGCGCGCATCACCGCCCTCCATATTTTTCGCTGGCGCTTGGACGCGCAGCTGTTCTGCGCCGTAGAGCATGAGGCCGTTTAACGCGAGAAAAAATGCAGCCGAGACGGCCGATATGAAGTACGAGCGGATCTGGTCTTGAAAGAGAAGGCCGATCAATCCCGCCGGGATCGTGGCGACGATGATGAGCCAGCCGAGGCGCGCCTCGGTATCGTCCGGCGCGATTTTACGTTGGATGAGCGATCGCACGATGCCGCCGATGATTCGCATCCAATCTTTCCAAAAAAAGAGGAACAACACGAGCGCCGTGGCGAAGTGCGTCGCCACGAGGAACATGAGAAAAAAAGGATTCCGCTCGTTCACGTTCCATCCCAGAAGCGCCGGCAGGATGGCGCTGTGGCCGAGGCTCGAGACAGGGAAGAGTTCCGAAACGCCCTGCAATGACCCGAGGATCGCCGCCTGAATAGTCGTGAGCATCGTTTCAGTGTACCTTACAATCGCGCGGGGAACGGCTCACGAGGTATACTGTTATCTATGGACGCGCTCATCCAATTCTTGCACACGCTCCTCACGCTGGTGGTTCAGATTTTCGACCTCTTGATCCAGCTCTTCATCTCCATCCTTTCGTTTTTTCTCGTCATCGCGCGGATGATACTCACGGCCCTCCACATCCTTTAGAGATGCCAGTGCAGTGTGTTTTTAGCGGCCGGCAAGTTTATTGCCAGAGTCCGACAATCGCTGTCATGAGCACGATGGAAACGAGGAACTGCGCGGCATTGATGAAGTAGAGTTTCCACGGCCTTCCTTCCCACAACACCGGACCCATAAGGCTCGTCGCGTAGAAACCGGCCCACACTAGAAAGCCGATTTTCACCGCTTCCCCGAGCGTCTGGATGTGCCAGACGAGCGCGAAATGGGCGAGCACGTATGCGGTCACAAACGAAGCCACAAACTGGATGCCCATAGACTTCATCGGCATCTTCATGCCTTTCATGTCGGCAGGGTTTTTGCCGAGAGCTTCCATCCATGCCTTCCCGAATAAGAATGGCGAGTACCAGACTCCGCCCACGATGACGGCGACCACTGCTGCTACGACGACCGCGATGATATTAGGAACCATATGCAAATAGTTAGATTACATGAATAAAACCTGTCTTTGCCATCATACCTCCAAAATCACCGCACGAGGCGCGTGGAGTGATACACTGGACAAAAGCGAGGAGGCTCGGGCACGGATTATCGTGGACAAGAAGCAGACCATCTATGATGTGGAGAAACTTGC
>CAZVGP010000051.1:0-4604 GCA_964626715.1 uncultured Candidatus Saccharibacteria bacterium | reverse complement strand
TGCAAACAGCCCGTCGTCGCGATCGTGGGACACATTGACCACGGTAAGACGACGCTGTTAGACTACATACGGAAATCTTCGGTCGCCGCGGGCGAAACGGGCGGCATTACGCAGAGAGTGTCTGCTTATGAAATCACGCACAAAGGAGCCGAGGGCGAGCGCGCAATCACGTTCATAGACACGCCGGGACACGAAGCGTTCCAGAAGATGCGCGAACGAGCCGGAGCCGCGGCGGACATTGCGATTCTCATCGTCGCAGCGGATGATGGCGTAAAGCCCCAGACCGTGGAGGCCCACAAAGCGATAACCGCCGCGAAAATCCCCTTTATCGTCGCATTTACGAAAATAGACAAGGACACGGCGAACCTTGAGCGCGCGAAAGACAGCGTCTCGAAAGAAGGCATCTACCTCGAAGGCCTCGGCGGCGACGTTCCGTATGCGATAGTCTCCGGGAAAACCGGCGCGGGTGTGCCAGAACTTCTCGACCTCATTATTCTTGCGGCTGACCTCCATAACATCTCGTGCGACACCGGAAAGCCGGCAGAAGGAGTCATCCTCGAATCATCGCGAGACCCCCGATCCGGCACCTCGGCAACCGTCATCGTGCGGGAAGGAACGCTTTCCGCGGGCGGGTTTGCCGTTTCGGGAAACGCGTACGCGCCACTGCGCACTCTCGAAGATTCTGCGGGAGCGAAAGTGGATAAAATCTCGTGCGGCAAACCCGCCCGTATAATCGGCTTCACCAACGAGCCGAAAGTCGGAGCCTTATTCACCGTCGTCGCGACCAAAAAAGAGGCGGAAGAGCTCGCCGCAAAGAACAAAAAACCTGCGAAAGCCGCGGAACGGAAAACCATCGAGGAAACCGAGGAAGAGCGAGTGGTCATCCGCCTCGTTTTGAAGGCCGACACCGCCGGATCCCTTGAAGCGCTGGAGCACGAGCTCGGAAAGATTTCCGAGGAGCGGATAGAGTTCCTTGTCACATCGAAAAGCGTCGGCACGATTTCCGAAAGCGACGTAAAGCCCCTCATGGGCTTCTCGCCTGCAATCATTCTTGGCTTTAATGTGAAAACAGAGCCATCAGCGAAAGACCTCGCGGAGCGGCAACATATTACCGTCGAGACGCGCCCGATAATCTACGAGCTCGGCGACTGGCTCCGCGATGAAGCGAAGCGTCTGAAGCCCGAATCGTTTGCCGATGCGGTGACCGGCGGAGCGCAGATACTGAAGTATTTCTCGACCGGCGGAAATAAACACGTCGTCGGCGGGAAAGTCACTGAGGGCGTGCTGAAGGTGCAGGATCGCGTGACCATCATCCGCCGCGGCATCGAAGTAGGTCCCGGTAAGATCGTAAACTTACAGATGCAACGGGCAGACGTGGAAAGCGTTCCTGAAGGGATGGAATTCGGAGCGCAGATAGAAACGAAAGCGGACGTCGTTTCCGGCGACACCTTGACCGCAATGCACAAATCCGGAAAAGAGCGATGAACAAACGAGATGAGCGGCTCGCCGCGGCCTTGCACACAGCGGCAGCAGAGTTTATCAATCGCGAATCGAACCGCCGCTCCTTGATCACGGTGATGCGGGTCGAATTGCCCGATGATCATCACGCGCGGATATTCGTGAGCGTCTACCCGGAGAAAGGCGCGCGCGCGGCGATGGATTTCCTTTCGCGCCAGCATGACGCGTTCATGTCGTACGTAAAAAAGAGCGTGAAGTTGCACGCGCTTCCCCACGTCTCGTTCCTCCTCGATCCAGAGATGGGAAGCGTTTCCGAGAAGCCCTAAGCATAAGCAAGGCTTTCACTGACGGCGCTCGAAAAAACAGCACGCAAGCGGACTCTTTGTTTCTCGCTTGTCAGTGTAGTATTGTTGAGGTTCGGCCTGCCCAGTACCACAATGTGCCGTCGCAAAGCGTCGGTATTTCCCATCTCTACCTTTGAAATATCTTGCCTGCTATACTCATCGATGACACTATAATTTGGCTCCGCTAAAGCAACAACGCCAAATTGTGGTGACCGGGCCTGGTGGCGAAGAAGCAACGCGGCGGTCTGCAAAACCGTTATACAGGGGTGCGAATCCCCTCCAGGCCTCAAGCTAGGGGCTAGAAGCTAGAAACTAGCAACTAGTGGACGCCCGCGTAAGCAAGGCTTGCCCGGGCTTCGCTCGGACGCCATGAGTGCAAGCACTCGCGGCGCTCCTCGCTCGCCCGGGTGGCGAAATCGGTAGACGCGCTCGACTTAAGATCGAGTTCCGTAAGGAATGTGAGTTCGAATCTCACCCCGGGCACTCTATAATCTGTGCATGTCTGTCCTTCTCATCGCTCTCCTTATCCTGATGCTGTTCGCGGTCATTGTTTCGGTTACGATCGTCGCGGCGCTGATGCTGGACTTCTACGGAGTGGCGACGACCGGAGTCCCCTTCGTGCCCGTGCCGCGACACATAGTGGATACCGTTAAGGAACTCATGCCGCTCAAAGTTGGCGACACGTTCTATGACCTCGGCTCCGGAGATGGGCGGGTGGTATGTGCCATGGCTGCCGCATTTCCCCAAGCGCGCATCATCGGCATCGAAAAAGCTCCATTTCCTTACCTTATTTCCCGTTTCAAGCTGTGGGGCAAGAGCGCGGACAATGCGAAGCTTCTCTATGGGGATTTTTCGCGCGTTCTGCTTTCCGACGCGACGCATGTATATCTCTATCTGTTCCCGGAAGTCGTTGATGTCCTTTTGCGCAAGCTCGAACGGGAATTGAAACCGGGGACGCGCGTCGTCAGCTGCGATTTCCCTTTTACAGGTCGCACCGCGCAAAAAATCGTTCCGGTCGCGCGCAATGGCAGAACGTATACGCTCTACCTCTATGAATTCTGAATTATGAAATTTATTTACGGAAACATTCTGAAGGATCATCCGCGTGGCATCGCACCGCCGGAAGCGTGGCCGGAATTCGGGATGATCGCGGGTCCGGAACCGATATGCAGAAAAGAGCTAGTCGGGAATGAACCGAAGGGGGTGCGCTGGAGCCTCTGGCCGCTGACGTTCGAAGAGTACGTGAGCGATTCCGAGCCGGATCTTGCGAAATCAAAAGAAGGAGCGCTGGCACGGAACCGTATCATCATGTGGAAACGCATCGGGAGAACGGACATTCCGAAAGAATGGCATCGAAGTTCTGACATGCCGTGGCGCATCGACGGATTTCATGAGATTGCCGAAGGAACGGATTACATTTCACGCTGGCAGCATAATGCGCGCCGAGATTCCCGGATCTGGAAGGAGCGGTACCTCGACAAGGCATACGCGATACAAGAGATACCGCTCGAGGAATTCGAATCAGCCTACCGGAGAAGCACGTCGTGGCGGACAGTGGGAGTCGTCATGCTCGACACGTTTAAACGAAGGCTCGAGCTTCCCGAGCGCCACGGATGCACGACCTTGTGGGGGGTGCGCAATCTGAAAACCGGCGACGTGATAGCTGGAACCGCGGCGCTTTTTTCTCCGACGCACCGTGCATCGGTTCGCGAGTGCCCGTTCATGCTTCCCGAAGCGCGCGGGGTATACGCCGCGACAGGCCTCATTGATCATTGGTTTCAGGAAGCGGAAAAGCGCGGAACAAAGACGCTTTTCTTCACGAGCTTCTGGCATGAGGAAGAGCCGCGATCATGGAAAAAGTTCTCCGAATTCAAATCACACTTCGGGCTCTCCTACATCGCGTATCCTCCGCTTCTGTGGCGTTTCGAGCGCGGATCGCTTTTTTAAAAATGAAGAACTGGTTTTTCTCTTCAGAGGTGAGAACGTCGGAGAAAAACGGCGAAATCCGTATCCAGCGACTGCTGGGGTCATGGGAAGTGCGCGTCGGCAATACCTCGCAGACGAGTTCCTACACGAATGCGATGTGGAAGGATGTGTGCAGAAAAGTCGCTCGGTTGCGAGACCCATCGAAAGTCCGAAAGGCGCTCCTCCTCGGCCTTGGAGGTGGAGGAGCAATCAAAGCCGTGCATAATTATTTTCCTTTCGTGACAGTCACCGCCATCGAGCACGACCCAGTCATGGTGGACATCGCGAGAGAAATCGGCCTCCAGAAGCCCTTCCCGTTCCCGCGCGTTTTAGTGAGAGATGCGCGGGACATCATTCCGTCACTTCGGGAAACATTCGACCTCATCATCGTGGACATATTCGAAGGCACAATGTTATCTCCGGCATTGACTGACGCGCCATTTTTGGAAGCACTCTCCGCGCGTCTTTCCGAAGCTGGCATCCTCGCCGTCAATGTGTCGGGGCACCGGACTCTCATCAAAAACATCGCGGAGCTTTTCCCCGAAGGAACGATCTGGCGATTCAGAGCAAATACGCTCGGCATATTTTGGAACACAAGTGGACGGTCTTTGAAAGAAAAGATAGTATAGGATAATCCCTAAACCATTTTGCTGGGCAAAATGGTCGGGCAATCATTCCGTTCGGAATGACAGAACCGCCCATAGCCCTGACGCTTCGGTCGGGGCCCCGACTGTGAACGTCGGGGCTCAATTGGCCCCGCACCAATTGCTTCAGGGATCCGTATGAAGCGGAAAACTAGCTCTTTGCAAATTTTTGGTCCTTGCGTCCGCCCATAGC
>CAZVGP010000050.1:0-4654 GCA_964626715.1 uncultured Candidatus Saccharibacteria bacterium | reverse complement strand
TAAGTTTATTCTGAAAGCGCCGTATGAGCCGGCCGGCGACCCCAGTTGTAAAGCCTGCGGCTTACAACGGGGCGAGACTCATTTTAGTCGGGGTTAAACGATATGAAAGACGTTTTCAAGTTAAAAAGCGCCTATCTTCCTGCTGGCGATCAGCCAGCAGCTATCAAGACTCTTGTCGAGGGCGTGAAAAAGCATGAACGCCACCAGACGCTTCTTGGCGTGACAGGTTCCGGGAAAACATTTACCGTTGCGAACGTGATTGCGCAGATTCAAAAGCCCACGCTCGTTATCGCGCACAACAAGACTCTCGCGGCTCAACTCACGCAGGAGTATCGGGGATTTTTCCCCGAGAATGCGGTGCATTATTTCGTTTCCTACTACGACTACTACCAGCCCGAGGCATACGTGCCGCACTCCGACACCTATATCGAAAAAGAGGCGGAAATAAACGCTGAAATCGACCGTCTGCGGCACGCTTCAACGCAGGCGCTTCTCACCCGAAGCGACGTCATCATCGTCGCATCTGTTTCTGCAATTTACGGCCTCGGGTCGCCGGAGGAGTACGAAAAAGTACATAAGAAGATTTCTGTTGGCGACACGTTCAAGCGCGGCACGTTTATGCGCTTTCTCGTATCACTTCAGTTCGTGCGGACAACTGCCGATTTGGAACCAGGCACCTTCCGTGCGATCGGCCCTCTCGTTGAGGTTATGCCCGTCAATGAAACTCTGATTTATCGGATTCATTCCGAAGAGGGAAAAATCTCAAAGATTGTCCGTCTCAACGCTCTGACTCGCTCAATTATCGACGAGCCTGAATTCTTTTTCATTTTTCCTGCTAAACATTATGTAACGCCAGAAGGAGAGGTTGAACGAGCGATACGAGACATAGAAGCGGAACTCGAAGCACGTCTCAGAGAGCTCTCTGCCGGAGGAAAACTTCTTGAGGCGGAGCGCTTAAAGCGCCGGACGAAGTATGACCTCGCGCTCATCCGCGAGATCGGCTACTGCAATGGCATTGAGAACTATTCTCGGCATTTCGATGGGAGAGCCGCCGGCGAGCCGCCGTACACGTTGATTTCTTATTTTCCACGGAAGAAAGATGGCTCCGCAGATTTTCTCACCGTTATCGACGAGTCTCACGTCACGGTTCCCCAGATCGCGGGCATGTACGCCGGCGACCAGTCGCGGAAGAAGACGCTCATCGAGCACGGGTTCCGTTTGCCCTCTGCTGCGGACAACCGGCCGCTCACGTTTCAGGAATTCGAAGAGCGCGTGGGGCCGACGATGTATACGAGCGCGACGCCCGGCGAGTACGAACTTGAGCATTCAAAAGGCGTTGTCGAGCAGGTGATACGTCCGACAGGGCTTGTCGATCCGGAAATCATCCTGCGTCCGGTTTCTGGTGTAACTAGTATGGCTGTGGCAACAAAATTCCCATATGGGAATTTTGTTGCCACCCAAGGGAAACTGTACGACGGACAGGTGAGTGATTTCATCATTGAAACAGAGCAAGTGACGAAAAGAGGCGGGCGCACCCTCGTAACGACTCTGACTAAAAAAATGGCCGAGGATCTCGCGGAATTTCTCAAGGAGAAAGGAGTGAAAGCGGAGTATATCCACAGCGACGTGAAGACGATAGACCGGATCACCATCCTCACGGAGTTCCGAAAAGGGACATTCGACTGTCTCGTCGGCGTGAATCTTCTCCGCGAAGGGCTCGACTTGCCCGAAGTCGAGCTTGTCGGCATCCTTGATGCTGACAAGGAAGGGTTCTTGCGTTCAGAAACTTCTCTCATACAGACGATCGGCCGCGCGGCGCGGAATGTGCGCGGACGCGTCGTCCTCTATGCCGATGAGATGACAGGATCTCTCAAAAAGGCGGTAGATGAGACGAACCGCCGTCGTGAGAAACAGATCGCGTACAACAAAGCGCATGGCATCACCCCGAAGACGATTCAGAAGAACATTAAAGACATTACTGAAACCTTAGAGCGTGAGGAAAAGAAGGCTGTCGGGACGCTTCTTGCGATAGACATGGCGAGGGCGGATACACCAGAGACTTTGAAGGCGCTTATCGCCGGCAAGCGCGAGCAGATGGCGGACGCTGTCGAAGAGTTGGATTTTGAGACGGCGGCGATTCTGCGGGATGAAATCAAGAAACTCGAGGAAAAACTTCCGGCACAAAAGAAAAAACGCGGACCACGTTGGCCGAAGAAAGGAATTGTTGTGAATCTCGAAGAAGAATAGGATTGCTCTTGCGGTAGAAAGACGATACCATAGAGATACCGCGCTCCGCGCGGTGTTTTGGCGTATGTATGGGTAAAAAAGAAACACACGAATCTGAACTCGGCGAGGAGAAAATCGTCATAAAAGGCGCAAAAACTCATAACCTCAAAAACATCTCGCTCGAGATGCCGCGGAACAAGATGATCGTCTTCACCGGCATCTCGGGCTCGGGGAAATCGTCTCTTGCGTTCGACACCATTTTTGCGGAAGGTCAGCGTCGCTACGTGGAGTCGCTTTCGGCCTACGCGCGGCAATTTCTGAACCAGATGTCAAAGCCTGACGTCGAAGAGATTACCGGCCTCTCTCCAGCGATTTCAATAGATCAGAAATCCCGCTCAAATAATCCGCGCTCGACAGTTGCCACGATCACAGAAATCTATGATTACCTCCGCATCCTCTATGCGCGTGTAGGCCAGCCGTACTGCCTTAATGACGATGTGCCTATCCAAAAACTTTCGAAAGAGGAGATCATGAAGATCATCCTCCGCACGGTGGAGCAAGTTGATTTGAAAGCGACAGCAAAGCGCGTGATGGGAGTTTCGTATAGCGATACGAAACTCCGCATTCTCGCACCGGTCGTCGTGGGTAGAAAAGGGGAGTACTACCAGATGCTCTACGACCTTTTGGGAAAAGGCTACGAGAAGGTCGTTATAGATGGGAAGGAATATTCGCTTCGGGAGCGGATCCCGCTTCAAAAGACCAAAGTGCACGACATAGATGTTGTCGTTGATGAGATTTTCCTCACTGAATTCGAGAAATCGAAGGCCGATGCCAGGGAGCGCTTGAGTGAGGCAATAGAACTTGCACTCAAAGAATCGAATGGCCTCATCCGGATCGTGAATCCTCTGGGCGAGTCGCGCATACTCTCGGCGAAGTTCATCTGTCCCATCGACGGCTCATCGTTTCCGGAAGTCGAACCGCGGCTTTTTTCGTTCAACAGTCCCTACGGAGCGTGTCCGGAATGTCATGGTCTCGGGACCGTCGGATTCTGGAACCTCGACACCTGCCCTGTGTGCGAAGGGAAGCGCCTCCGGCCGGAAGCGTTGCGGGTTTTCTTGGGAGGTGGGAATCCGCCGGCTGGCGGACTCGGCCTCAATATCGTGGAGCTTACGCACCTCTCCATTGTGGACGCGAAAGAATTTATCGAAGGATTGAAGCTTACGAAAAAACAGGAAGAGATTTCAAATGCGGTTCTCAAGGAAATTCTCGCGCGCCTGCAGTTTATGCTGAACGTCGGCATCGGCTACCTTACGCTCGACCGGACCGCAAACACGCTTTCCGGTGGCGAAGCGCAGCGTATCCGTCTCGCTTCGCAACTGGGCTCGGGCCTCGTGGGCGCGCTTTATGTTCTTGATGAACCGACCATCGGGCTTCACCACAGAGACAATGATCGCTTGATAAAAACGCTGACATCTCTTCGCGATCTCGGTAATACCATCATCATCGTCGAGCACGACGAGGACACCATCTTTTCTTCGGATTTTATCGTGGACATAGGGCCCGGAGCGGGAGTGCATGGCGGGCACATCGTCGTTGCGGGCTGGCTCGACAAACTTCTTACGGCAAAGCGGAACGACTCCAGCTCTCTGACACTTTCATATCTTCGGGGTGAAAAGGAGATTCCGATTCCCGAAAATCGCCGAACGGAACAGAAAGGCGCTCTCAAGATCCGTCAAGGAACTATCTTCAACATCAAAAATATGGATGTTGATGTACCTCTGGGTAGGCTCATCGCTCTCACGGGCGTCTCCGGTTCGGGCAAATCGTCTTTCATGTACGAGCTTCTCTATAAAAACCTTCGTGCGCGACTCGAGTACAAGTATCGAACTGTAAAGACATATCATGTGTCAAGCTTTTCTGGCGCTGAATATCTTGGGCGCGTGATTCTCATCGATCAATCGCCGATAGGAAGGACGCCGCGCAGCAATCCCGCGACGTACACGGGCGCGTTCACGCACATCCGGGATCTTTTTGCCGCGAGCGCGGAAGCCCGCGCTCGCGGCTGGACCGCGAGCCGCTTCTCTTTCAATGTCAAAGGCGGGCGCTGTGAGGCGTGCCAGGGGAACGGCACCGTTGCGGTTGAGATGCATTTCCTCCCGACAGTCTATGTGACGTGCGACGTGTGCGATGGAAAGCGGTTCATGAAGGAGACTTTAGAAATCATGTATCGAAAGAAAAACATCTATGAAGTACTCGGCATGACCATTGAGGAAGCGCTCGAATTTTTCAATGACATCCCGGCTATCTCTGACCGGCTGAAAACGATGATGGATGTGGGACTCGGCTATCTTGAGCTCGGCCAATCTGCGACGACCCTCTCCGGTGGCGAAGCGCAGAGGGTAAAAATCTCATCGGAATTGTACCGCCC
>CAZVGP010000049.1:0-4727 GCA_964626715.1 uncultured Candidatus Saccharibacteria bacterium | reverse complement strand
GAGCGCGACACTGATAATGTCGAGGTCGATGGTTCAAATCCATCATCGCCCACCAATCCGAACAAGTCGCGCGCGCGGCGACAGCGCGCCACCCGATTTCGGCTTCCCATTGCACCGCATCCTCTTTTCATTCGCAGAGCGGCAAAACTTTTCTAACGTTCAAAACTGAATGCAATCACATAGTTTCCCTCTGGGAAACGAAGTTGGGGCCACCAAATCTCGTTTTCACCTTTGTCATTGGACTTCTGTTTATAAATGAACAGCGTCGGTCTATCTTTTGGAGCAAGTTCTTCCTCTCCACCAGAGAGAATCCCCTGCGACTCCGTACGGGAAGTGTTTAGCTCACGTCCTCTTCGCACCACCAAGTAAGCCTTGTCGATTTTGAGCGATTTGATCTTTAGGGCAACCTTGATCGTTTTCATGTCCCACATTTCAATTGGATACTCTGGGTCTGGCAGGCACTTCTCCAGCAGTCCAATAATGAGGTCTATGTCCACCTCGTGATGGCCTTCGTTGTCCCCGATGTGTGATAGCTTTTCGTCAATCCATCGGGTGTTTTCGAGTGTTTCGCTCGTCCTCAAGGGATAAGACGGGTTGTAGCTTCTTCCAGCCACGTACATTCCTATGGAGTTGGGATCCAGTACATTGCTTCGGGTGGCTCGCAACGGAGAAGGAATATATAGCCCCTCGAACTTGCCTGTTGGGTGTTTCTCTACCAGCTCGCGTAAAGAGTTTTCCATCTGGTGAATGAGCTTAAAACGTTCCGCGAGCGCCGCTGGTAAAAAGATGCGCGTCACGCCGATGGTCTTGCTGCGGTAGCCATACATGCGCGCGTGCTGCAACACTGTGTCCGCGTTCGGTTTCTTCGGGTTGCGACCGTAGTAGCTGACAATGAGGTTCTTGATCGTGATGCCTCGCCCGAGTTTATTACCGCCGACGAAAATGTTATAGGCTGCGTCTGGCTGTATCTCTTCTTTGGTCTTTGCGTTAATAAGCTTAACGTTTGTCCCTCTCAGATAAAAACCGATGCCTTTCAAGCTCACTATTTCACTGAAATCCGGCAAATCCTTGGCTGTCTTAGCGAGGTCTTCGTAGGCTTCCCGCAAATCCTGCATGAGTTTTTCGTGTTTAGGAGTGCCGACATGTTGCAGAGTGTTCAACGTGTTCTCCTTAAACTGCTCGATCAACATCACGATATGTTCGTGATCCTTCGTGCTCACGCTGACGTGACAAAGGAATGCATATCCCTCTTCCGGCGAAGAGTCTTTCATGATCTTTGCAGTTGCCCCGACCAAAAAAACGTGCAGAGCGTTTTGCAAGCCCGGAGGAATGCCTCCGCTCGGAGACGGTTGATTGCTGGTTCGCAAAGCATCCACCTCCTCTATGTCAACATATCGCAGCAATTTGTTCTCGTCGTCGAAGAACGCCTCTCCGCCAAAGTAATCGGGACCCGGTTGGCTGAGAAGAGTAAAAGAAGGACGATAGGGATGATCGGGGCTTTGCAAAAACAACGCTTGAGGCGTCGCCGTTACTTGCAGATAGGTATTTACGCCGAAGAAAGTGCGCAACTCGGTGATGCCTCTATTGATAGCGCTTATTTCTTCTCCGCCTTTACTCGTGTACGTGTTGAGGCTGGCTTGGTCTGCTTCGTCGTCAATGATGATGGCGGAAAGCCCCTTGGCGCGGGCGTGTCTAAACGCGTCGATCAGGCCCCCGAGCCTGTTGCCGTTTTTCGAACAAACGATGACAAACGGAGGCGTGCGCAACTGCCTCTCAAAACGTTCGGCGTCTTTCCAGTCGTCTTTTGCAAGAACATTCAGGCCCCAAAGACCCCTTCGTATCCGCTCCAACGTTTGATCGTACAACAGGTCAATGTCAGTGGTGAGAATAATGATGCACTGAAAGGCGTTGTCAGCCGCCATCGCCGCTGCAACGGTGATGATGCTCGTCTTGCCGCTCTGAATGAGGCCATACAGCAATCCGTTGCTCGGTGGTTGCGACACTCCTCCGATCGGGTCAACGGATCTCTCGATGATTTGAGCTGCGCGCTCCTCAATAGATTGCAACGATTCTTGCGGCATTTCGCGCGCCAGAACCCTCAACACGCCAGTTGCGTGTTGACCGTCTCGAACAACCGACCTGGTATGCATGTCCTGCATGGATTCCGATTATCCCGATTTTACTCGCCGAAAACAATGCCGGGCCAGGAGGAAAGAGGAATTTTCTCCTGCAGAATGCCTGCCGAGCCAGTGACCGCGTAGCATTCGTGGAACTTCCGTCTTGTTGCTATCCACGACCCGTCATTACCGAGAACCGTCTGAAATTGCGCGAAAGTGAGAGCACAGATTCCGTCTCCAGCGCACACGAGCGCTACGGCGACAAGCGCCCCCGATTTTTCCGTTGCCTCAAGGTCTCGAATCTCGGCCTCTCCGAATGAGAAGCGCCAAGGAGTGCGCGATTTTGTCGTGTACTTGAGGAACACGAAGGTTTTGTCGTTTACGAGGTATCCGCGCTCATATTTCTCCACGCTCCTGCAACGGGAGTCTTCCAAAAGACGTATCAGTGCTGCCCCATGATAAAACTCTTGTTTCTCAATCACGAATAGATTCTATCCCTCGCACACCCGAGCTCCAAAGCCTTCTTCCAGGCTCTCCGCACTTTCACCACAGAGCGAGATCGGTTTTTTGTCGTCATTTCATGTCCCCACAAACGCACGACTATCCATCTCTCTTTCCGCAAAGCGCGATTCACCGCTCTGTCTCGCGACATGTTCTTCTCGATTTTCGGAATCCAGAAATCCTTGTTGGATTTTATCGAACACTTCTGCCGCCTCCAATCGTAGCCGTGCCAAAAATCACTGTCGAAGAATACCACAAACCTCATCCACTTGTTGGCTGCGTCGGGGTTTCCGATGATGCCTCTCGGATGTTGACGGAACCGAACGCCAGCCTCCATGAGGAAATCAAATCCCCTGTCTTCCAATTTCGTCCCCTTGGACTTGATTGCAGCCATGATCTTACTGCGCTTTTTTCGTGAGAAGATATCCGTCATCGCACCCATGATATCGAGGTTTGTCATTGCGCATAAGAATAGTAGAATACGTCCGTCTTTATTACTCACATGACTAAGAAGAATCGCAAGCTCAAGGCTGTAGACCTGTTCAGCGGATGTGGCGGTCTCACTGTCGGACTAAAGAAGGCGGGTTTTGAAGTGATCGGAGCGGTTGACGTTGAACCGTTGGCGATGGAGACGTACCAAATGAATCACCCCGAAGTGACGGTCTGGAGGGAAGACATACGCAAACTCAGCGGACGGAAGATGATGCGCAAACTGGGAATCAAAAAAAGAGAGCTTGATCTATTGGCCGGGTGCCCTCCGTGTCAAGGTTTCTCTTCAATTCGTACTCTCAACGGCAACAAAACAATCAAAGACGACCGCAACGATCTTATCTTTGATTTTCTTCGTCTCATCAAGGAATTCATGCCGAAGGCCGTCATGATGGAGAACGTCCCGGGGCTTTTGACCGATAAGCGCATGGAGAAGTTGAAGAAAGAGTTGAAAACCTTGGGGTACCGCTTGGGAGAATCGCCGACGGTTCTCAACGTCGCCGAGTACGGAGTCCCGCAACGCAGGCGTCGCATGATTCTTATGGCTGGAAGAAGCGGTCCGATTGCCTTTGCAAAGAAGGCCGTAAAGCTGCGCACGGTCAGAGATACAATTGAACAATTGAAGCCCCACGGAAGAAGCGGAGACACATTGCACGATCTTCCCGAAAACAGGACGTCTCGCATTTCGGCAATGATTTCTCGCATACCGAAAAATGGCGGCAGTCACGCCCATCTTGGACCCGAGTGGCAGCTTCCGTGCCACAAAAGGTCACCGAATGCCTTCACGGACGTGTACGGTCGCATGAGGTGGGACGACGTTGCGCCGACGATTACTGGCGGGTGTTGCAACCCGTCAAAGGGACGGTTTCTCCACCCGAAGGAAAACAGGGCAATCACTCTCCGAGAGGCGGCCATGCTGCAATCATTTCCGAAACAATATAAATTCTCTTTGAGGGAGGGAAAAGAAGGAGTGGAAACAATGATCGGCAATGCACTTCCGCCCGAATTTATCAGGAGACAAGCGTTGCAAATAAAAGAGTATTTGGCGACATTGTAAGATCCATCTTTGGTCGCAAAAGAGCAGTTACAAATCGTCACGGAAACGGAGGCAGTGTTTTTCGGCGGGCTCAGCGTGGGCGCGGCTGCGGCCGCGCCGAAATTCGGTTATGATTTCGTCCAGCAGGCCCCACCATTCGTCCGCCTGAGGCGGACCCATGGCAAGCCATCAGTTCGATCCTTCAAACTTGTCTGAGCGTGGAGAATGACCATAATCGAATCTATCGCTGAGCACAAAAAAGAGCGAGGCATGGCCCCGCTCTTCGACGATGTGCTTCGATTCAATACCCTCCTCCCCCTCCCCCTCCTCCGCCCCTGTGCTTCTGCGGCTTGGTCGTTTCTTTTTCCATCATTTTCTGGCCGTTCGCTTCCTTCGTCTCCCCCTTCTCCATCATGGTTTCGCCGTGCTTCACCATCTTCTTCCCAGCTTTCTCATGGCCGTTCTCCATCATGGCCTCGCCCTTCTTCTCCATTGCTTTCCCCGCGCTCTCCATCGCTTTGCCCTTCATCATCTTCGTCTCAGCATTCTTCTTCATCATGGGTTTATTGAACATCTGCATGCAT
>CAZVGP010000048.1:0-4754 GCA_964626715.1 uncultured Candidatus Saccharibacteria bacterium | reverse complement strand
CAGCAAGCGACCGTCGACGTCGCCAATTCGGCTCGGAGCATCATGAGCGAGGTAAACGCCGCCGCGCTCCCAGCGGACCACATCGTCTCCTCTCACACCTTTTCAGGGACAAACTACACGACCGGCGGAAGTACGGTCATTTTTGAAGTGCCTTCAATAGACAGCGCGGGGAATACAATCGGCGGCAGCTATGACTACGTCTGTGTGACCGCGGTGGGAGCGACCGCAAACCTTTTGACTGACGCTGCAAGCGGAAGCGCGCGCCTCTCGGGCGTACGGCAGCTAACCAACGTCCTCTCCACGCTTACCTTTACCTACGACAACGCCGACCCCGCTGCTGCGACAAAAATCACCGTTGACGTTGAGACGCAAGAGCGCGTGAAGAACCAGACACTCCACGCGCACCTCAACCAGCAGGTATATTTAAGGAACCTGTAAACGTATGCAACGCACTACACATCGCGCTGTGAGAGGCCAAATCGTCTTGATCGCGTTCGTATTCATGTCCATCCTGCTTGGCCTCTCGGCAGTACTCGTGAGCTACGTCACCCTGTATGCAAGAACCGAACGCCAATCGGTGAACGATGCCGCGGCGCTCGCGCTTGCCGAAGGCGGCATCGACAAGGCGGTCTATGAGCTTAACCAAAACCCCTCCTATGCCGGCGAATCGAACACGGCGCTCGGGGGCGGCGTATTCACCGTAGTGGTGTCAACAGTCGACACCAACACGAAGGCGATCACGGCGACCGGATACGTGCCCGACAGCGTGCATCCCTCGGCAACGAAGACGGTCAAGGTGCACATCGCCCTCAACTCCGATACCATCTCGTTCCACTACGGCATCCAAGTGGGAACCGGCGGCATCACGATGAGCAACAGCTCGAAAGTGGTCGGGAACGTCTTCTCGAGCGGGCCAGTGGTGGGTACAAATAGCAATCTCGTCTACGGCGACGTCATCTCGACGGGCGCGACCGGGCTCGTCTATGGCATCCATGCGACGAGTTCTATCTACGCGCACACCATCGGCGGCGCGGCGCAGGCGACCGAAATAGACAAAAACGCCTACTACGCGAACACGATTACCAACACGACCGTGCACGGAACGAGCTATCCCGGCAGCGCGGACCAGAACCCGGTCCCGCTTCCCATCTCCGACGACCAGATCACCGACTGGGAAAATCAGGCGGCGGCGGGCGGCACCATCTCAAGCTGCGATAAAAACGGGGACTACACCATTTCGGCAAGCCAGTCGCTGGGACCGAAAAAAATCACCTGCAACCTCATCGTGAAGAGTAGCTCCGGCATCCTCACGGTGACGGGACCGATCTGGGTCACGGGAAACATAACCGCCCAGACAGGCCCCACCATCAAGATGGACCCGAACCTCGGAAGCCAGAACGTCGCCATCGTCGCCGATAATCCGGCAAACACGACAGGCAGCGGAATAATCACGATCGGCCAGAGCACGATATTCCAGAGCTCCGGAAGCTCCGGATCGTTCGTCTTCCTCATATCGCAGAACGGGAGCGCCGAGCAGGGAGGCGCTACTGCCGCTCTCTCCCTCTCACAAGGCGCGTCCGCGCTCGTTGCCTACGCGAGTCACGGGCTCGTGACCATGAACCAAAGCGTCGGGGTCAAGGAAGTGACCGGCTACCAGATATCGCTGGCGCAAACGGCGACGGTGACCTACGACACCGGTCTCCCTAACACGATATTCGAAAGCGGCCCGGGCGGCGGGTGGGCATTTGTCCCCGGCACCTACGCCATCGTGAAATGACCGGGTTTGCCTCGGCGCGCTACTTGATGCTGTTCGAGAGGGAGTAGATGGGTGCGATCATGGAGACCGCGAAAAACCCTACCACCGCGCCGATTGCGAGCATGAGAAACGGCTCGATCACAGTCGAGAGGTCCTTCGTCTGCCGCTCGACTGACTCCTCATAGAACTCGGCGATCTGCCGCAGAAGATCCGACAGGCTGCCGGTTTCTTCCCCGACCGCGATCATTTCGGAAACCAAGGGCGGGTAGAGTCCCGGGTGCCGAGAAAACGCTTCGGAAAGCGGCTTGCCCTTCGTGACGGTCGTTTCCGCCTCGGAAAGGACCTCTTTGTAGTATGAGTTCTCCACAACGTCCCGCGTGATGGCGATTGCAAGCACGACATCGACTCCCGCGGAGAGGAGCGAGGAGAGCGTGCGTGTGGTCCTCGCGGCATTCGTTTCTATGACGATGCCTCTGATGATGGGAATCCGCAGAAAAAGCCAGTTCAGGAAGCGCCTGCCGGACGGCGTGCGCGCGGCGAGAACCACGGCGACGAAAACGATCAGAAGGCCGAGAAGCGCGAGCACGGTGTGATCGGTCAAAAACGTGCTAATCGCGATGATGAGCTGCGTCGTCGGCGGAAGATCGGTACCGAGCTCCTTGAACGTGCTCGTGAGCGTGGGAACCACGAAGATGAGCATGAGGATGCCGATTGCGACCATTGCCACAAGCACTATCGAAGGATAGATGAGGGCGCCCTTGATCCGTTTGTTGAGATTCGATGCGCGCTCCATCTGGACGGCAATGACGCGCAGGGATTCCGCCAATTTGCCCGACTCTTCGCCCGCTTTCGCCATCGAGATCATGAGCGGCGGGAATACGTCCGGAAATTTTGCAAGCGCGCCCGCGAACGTGCCACCGCGCTTGACGTCCGAAATGAGGATTCCCAGCACGGAGTGGAGGTGAGAGTTTTTGGTCTGACGCTCCATGACCGAAAGTGCGCGGGATGTGGTAAGCCCCGCTTCAAGCATTGCCGCGAGATTCCTCGCTACAACTATCTTCTCGTCGAGAGATATCCGGTTAAACAGATCATTGATAAACGAGAAGGAAAACGCGAACCGCGTCGAGACTTCCTTAAGCTCGATGACCTTGTCCCCTCGCTCGCGAATGTCGCGGTACGCGGCGAAGCGATCGGGGGCTTCGAGGATTTCCTCGTACGTGTCGGCGTCTTTCGTGACCGCGCTGAATCTGAATTTCATGTTATTCGGTGACCACGCGTAGCACTTCTTCGATCGTTGTGATACCGGCAGCTGCTTTGAAGATGCCATCCTCGATCATGGTGAGCATGCCTTCTTTCTTCGCCTGTACTTCGATCTCATCCGCCGGAGACCCTTTCACGATGAGTTCGCGGATTTCGTGCGTCACCGGGAGTATCTCGTGGATGCCGATGCGGCTCGCATAGCCGTCGGGACAGAGGCCCCCGACCTTTGGCTTATAGAACGGAACGTCTTTCAGGGTCGCTTTCGGCGAGATGCGCTTTTCCTCTTTAAGGACCGAGAGCACGCGCTCCATGTCAACTTGTCTCTCGAGCTGCGAAAGCTCGGGGGATGAGAGCCGAGACTCTTCGCGGTCAGAACAGAGCTGCCGGACTAACCGCTGCCCGACGATGACGCGCAAGGTCGAGACGAGAAGGAACGGCTCCGCACCCATGTCGACAAGGCGTGGGATCGTCGCGGAAGCGGAGTTGGTGTGCAGGGTCGAAAGGACCAAGTGCCCCGTCAAAGCAGCATTGACTGCGAGCGATGCCGTTTCTGAATCGCGTATCTCGCCGACCATGATGATGTCCGGGTCCTGTCTGACGAGAGACCGGAGGCCATTGGCGAACGTGAAGCCGATGTCAGGGCGGACCTGCGTCTGATTGACGCGCGGCATCTGGTATTCGATCGGGTCTTCGATCGTCGAGATGTTGACGTCGGGAGTATTGAGGATGTCGAGGATGGTGTAGAGGGTCGTCGTTTTGCCGGAGCCGGTCGGGCCCGTGACGAGTATCATGCCGGTTGCCTGCTTTGTCGCTTCGTGGATGCGCTCCAATCCGGTGCCGTGGAAGCCCAACGATTCCAAGGTGTAGCCTCCGCCGCTCTCGCGCAGGAGCCGCATCACGGTTTTTTCTCCGTAGTACGTCGGCAGGACGGAAACGCGAAACGAAACTTTTTCTCCGTCCGCTTCCATCTTAAACCTGCCATCCTGCGGCAGGCGTTTCTCGTCCAAACGGAGACGCGAGAGGACCTTGATGCGGGCGGTGATGCCCGCGGCGATATTCTTCGGCAGCTCCATCGCATCATGGAGAATACCGTCAATCCGATAACGAACAAGGAGTGTATCCTCCATAGGTTCGATATGGATGTCGGAGGCATTCTGTATGACTGCGTGCCGGAGGAGCGTGTCCACTACTTTCACGATCGGCACATTTTCCGCAAGCTGGGCAAGACCTTTTTCATCCAGGTTTGACGTGTCGCCGAGCGAGAGCGCTGCGCTTTTGATGATGTCGCCAAACTCTTCCTTGAGAGATTTCTGGTACTGCAGAAGGGCGTTCTTGAGTGATGCCGTGTCGGTCAAGCGCGGAAGGATTTTCAAGCCCACCTTCTTTTTTATGAAGTCCAGAGCCTCGAGGTCATTCGTGTCAAGCATCGCGACTTCCAAAGTGTCCGGTCCTTTTTTGTACGCAACGACATTGTGCGTACGGGCGACAGGCTCGGGGATGAGGGAAAGGACCGCAAAGTCGATCTTGACGTCGGCAAGCGAGATGTACGGGATGCCGAGGATGTGCGCCTGCATCCGGCGGACATCGTCCTCCCCCACGACCCCTTCGGATACCAACGCGTCGGAGAGGGGTTCTTTCTTCTCCTTAGCAACTTTCTCAGCAGACTCGACATCCTTCCTCGAGACCAAGCCCGAGTCAAGAATGAAGGTCTTTAACTGTGAATCAAGGACGCGCATGC
>CAZVGP010000047.1:0-4771 GCA_964626715.1 uncultured Candidatus Saccharibacteria bacterium | reverse complement strand
TTCTATTATTGCTCACCCCGGTTGGAAAGCGCTTTGCGCTTCCAACGGGGCAGGCATTGACCACTATGTATGTCGCTGAATAATATACGCAACTTCAGTATTATTGCCCATATTGATCATGGGAAATCCACTCTCGCTGACCGCCTTTTGGAAGCGACGAAAACGGTGGAGAAGCGGAAGATGCGCGCGCAGGTCCTAGACCAGATGGATCTTGAACGCGAGCGCGGCATCACGATAAAGATGCAGCCCGTAAGGATGCTCTTGCATCCTTACGGCCCTGAGCAAAGCGAAGGGCAGGGATACATCCTCAACCTGATAGATACGCCCGGACACATCGATTTCGCGTACGAAGTCTCGCGCGCCCTGACCGCAGTTGAAGGGGTTCTGCTTCTCGTCGATGCGACGCAGGGCATCCAGGCGCAGACGTTGGCGACGCTTTCCATGGCGCACGCCGCAGGTGTAACGATCCTTCCGGTTGTGACGAAGATAGACATGCCTGCGGCGCGCATCCCCGAAGCACGCGCGGAGATTGCGAAGGTTCTCGGCGTTTCCGAAACCGACGTGCTGCTTGTCTCTGGTAAAACAGGGAAAGGAGTGCCGGAGCTTCTTTCGGCAATCGTTGCGCGCATTCCTCCCCCGAAGACTGATTACGATGGAGCTGGCGCTCGCGCGCTCGTCTTCGACTTCGCATATTCCGAGCACCGCGGCGTCGTCGCATACGTCAGGGTTTTCGACGGCTCTCTCGTCGCGCGCCAGAGCGCCGCGCTCGTCGCAATCGGAAAGAAACTAAACATTCTCGAAGTTGGCTGCTTTACGCCAGGGGAGAAACCAATCGAAACGCTTTCTGCCGGCGAGATCGGCTACGTTGTTACGGGTATCAAGGAGCCTGGCATCGCTCTCGTCGGCGATACGCTCACCTCCGATAAATGTCCGCTTCCCGCGCTTCCCGGCTACGCGCTTCCGCGGCCGGTCGTGTGGGCGTCACTCTATCCTGAAAGCCAAAACGAGTTCACGGCGCTCAAGTTCGCGCTTCAGCGCTTGAAGCTCTCCGACGCCGCACTCTCATTCGAAGAGGAAGGGTCGTCTGTACTCGGGAAAGGCTTCCGGTGCGGTTTCTTAGGAATGCTCCATGCAGAAATCGTGGCGGAGCGCTTGAAGCGGGAGTTCTCGATAACGCCCGTCATCACGGCTCCGTCTATCATGTACGAGGTTACTGACGCGAAAGGGAACACAGAGCAAGTCTTCACGCCGAATGCGTTTCCTGAAAATCCGAAGGATGTTTCAATCCGCGAGCAGTGGGTCGCCGTGACCATCATCACGCCGCCGGAATATCTCTCCGTGCTTTCGCAAATCCTCTATGAACATGAAGCGGTCATCGGCGCGGCCGATCTTTTCGGGGACAATCGCATGTCCATTCGTGCCGAGATGCCACTTCGGGAACTCATGCGCGGATTTTTCGATAAACTGAAAAGCGCTTCGTCCGGATTCGCGTCTCTCTCATACGAATTCGGTGATTTCAGGGCGGCCGATGTCGTCCGTCTTGATGTGCTGGTTGCGGAAGAGCTGGTTCCTGCGTTCTCGCGCATCGTTGCGAAGCGAAGACTCGAAGAAGAGGCGCGCGCCGTAGTTGAAAAGCTTGCTGGAAATCTTCCGCGACAGCAGTTCGTGCTCAAGATCCAATCGAAAGCGATGGGCCGCATCATCGCGTCTCGTTCTCTTTCAGCCTTACGTAAGGACGTGACGGGTTACCTCTATGGCGGCGACGTGACGCGCAAGAAAAAGCTCCTCGAGAAGCAAAAGAAAGGCAAAGAACGGCGCGGGGAACACAAGAAGATGCAAATCCCGCCGGAAGTTTTCTTAAAAATGGTAAAACCAGAGTCAGATTAGGCTTTCACGAAGAAATTTTTTGCGAGTTTTTTCCGCACCTCTTCCGCTTTCTTTTTATTTTTTGAGATTCGTATCTTGTTTCTCGCTTTTATGCTGAGAAGCCCTTCCATTTCTCCTATGGCCTCTGGTGTCGCGTTGTCGTATCTCTTGTATATCTTCTCGATCGTATTTGCGAGGTTTTTATCGAGAAATACTTCGATTGTGTAATCACCGATGGCAGCGACGTAGTAGTGGTTAGGTTTGTGGAACGCCTTTTCCAAGTGATATTGAATAAAGTCTCCGCTAAAGTCGCTCCGTATCACTTTGTCGAGTTTAGAATTTCCACCTACCGTCATAAGAAATTGTCGTTTTTTTGCAGCTATCTCTTCCAAAAGTTTTTGCTCAGTGGTTTTACGTGCAAGATAAAACCAATAATGCGGGTTATATGCATAAATGGCTTCACTCGTTGGAGTGTGAGTCATCAGCATCGTTTGCGCGTGTCCCCAGAACGAGTCCAGGTGGCGAATCGTTGAGAAAGTATAGGTCACAGTTTCCTTGTCTGCAAGAGATAACATGCCAAAAGGCTCTGCGCCTCCCGCATATGTTTTCGTGATTTTCCTTACGACATTCTGCAGGTCATTGATCCAAGTCGTGTGCAGGGCAACCAAGCTTTTATAAACCACCACTGTTTCTTCGGCTTTTAGTTTGCGCAGAGCCGCATAGAAAGCCTGTTTGGTTGATTTTTTTCTGGAATGCCGTATCTCTTCAAGAAGTGTTAGTGTATCTTTCTCGCCGCTCTCCAGAAGGGAAACAATTATTTCTTCGGTAGTTTTTGGCTTCAAGAAACTCATACGTAAGTAAAATAATTTTTTACTATGCTCACATAGAAACAATTTTCCTTTCGTTTGTCAAATCTGTTCTTTATGCTACGTGTCCATGGAAAAGGTACCAGAACGCAAGCTGATAATCATTCCCGGCGGCACCGGCGGTTTGGGGACTAGTATTGCCAGACGGCTAGCTCAGCGCGGTGATGTAGACATTCTGATTCCATCACGTAGGACGAAGACCCATTATAAAAGAAGTGAGTCTTTCGTTGAGAAAAATATAAAGATAGTGGAATGTGATTACTATAAAGACAAAAATGTAAGGAAACTTGCGCGAGATCTGTCCAAAAAATACCGAATCTTGGCTCTTATTTATTGTGCAGGATCATTCCACGGTCATAAGGAAATGAATGCGTATACCGACGATGACGTAGTTGGAAAGTTTCAAACGAACATCCGCTCGTTCATGCACTTTCTTCGGTATCTGATTCCTAAGATGAAACGCAACAAGGAGGGGAAGGTAATTACCTTCGGGTCGTTAGCAGCCAGTCAGCATAAGCCGTTTCTTGGGCTTTCAACATGGGCTAAAAGCGGTCTGTGGTCGATTATCAAAACGCTCTCGAACGAAGTCTCGAAGGACGGAATCAATGTAAATATGATTTCTCCTTCCATCGTAGATACTCCAAAGGAAAGGAAGATATTTCCCGAGGATACCGGCGAGCACTGGCTGAATACGGACGATGTAGCCGCTCTCGTCGAATTTTTGTGTTTCGATCCAGCTGCAAAAAACATTCACGGACAAAACTTGGAAATATATAACCCTGACCCAAGTGTTGTCGAATCAAGGGAGGACAATCTACGTTCCCGTGGAGTTAAAGTTAATGAGGATTTTTCACGGCGATCTGATGCGAACTAAAGCCAGCAGTCCCGGCAGCTGCAGAGCTTGTTGCTTTTGAGGCGGTCGTCTGGTTTGTTGCAGGCGCAGAGGACTTTCATGCATGTGTGCCCGCAGCGGTGGCAATAGAATGACCCTCCTCCCTGCATACGGCCTGCTCCCATTCTGGTAATTGCCATACGATATGTTTACTGGAAGACCGGGAAATAAAGGAGAATCATACTCATGATGACGATGAAGGCGACGACTCCCCACACGATGCTCACGATGCCTTTGTTTTTTTTCTTGAATAGCATTGCGTCATTATACAATGTTGCTAGGTTCTAGGTGCGAGGTGTCAGGTGCTAGGTATAAAGCTGATCCCTAATCCCTAGCCCCTAGTCCCTAATCACAATGACTCCGCGCGCGTGGAAACGCATCTTCTCGAGAATCGTCCTGTGGGCCGGCATCGTCCTTGCGCTCGCGCTTCTTCTTTACTTCGCTTCCGTCACGTGGCGCGTCTACACCAAAGAGCGGCAAGCGAGGCAGGCGCACCTCGATGAAGTGGGCGCGCTTTCGACACTCCAAGCGCGGCAGCAGTTCCTTACCGCGGAACTGAACGCGCTTGGTACCTCACGCGGGGTGGAGAGGGTGATACGCGAGCGATACGATGTCGCCAAAAACGGCGAACAGGTCCTCATTCTCACGAACAGCCCGCGCGGAACGGCCGGCTCTGCCGGAAATGCCTCGCCGCAAAGCCTCTGGGATCGCATCCTCGGCTGGTTTTCGTGGTGAAGTGAAAGGGTTACAATGGGAAACTTACAGCAACCATGCGGGTATGGTTTAGTGGCAGAACATCTGCTTCCCAAGCAGAGGACGCGAGTTCGATTCTCGCTACCCGCACAAGGATGCTATACTGATAAAACTTTATAATCCAGATAACGTATGGAACCACAGAAAACACAGCAAAAGACCGTCGCTATCTACTCGACGCCCACGTGCCATTTCTGCCAGATGAGCAAGGAATTCTTTGCCGAACACGGGATTGAATACACAAACTACGACGTATCAAAGGACCTCCAAAGACGGCAGGAGATGTTCGAAATCACGAACCAGATGGGTGTCCCAGTCATCGTGATCGGCGATGATGTTGTCATCGGCTTCGACAAGGAAAAACTGTCTGAGTTACTCGGGATCTCGGAATAAT
>CAZVGP010000046.1:0-4796 GCA_964626715.1 uncultured Candidatus Saccharibacteria bacterium | reverse complement strand
TTTGCTGGGGAGTAGGGACTCGAACCCCAATACCTAGGACCAAAACCTAGTGTCCTACCATTAGACGACTCCCCAATCTGTAAAACATAGCACCTTCCACCATCAGTACACAAACAAGACGATGGGATGTTGTATAGAACCATTCGCGCGAATAAGGGACATACACGAATTACAACCACGAGATGATTTTGCGGGCGGGCTCGGGCATGTCAGGCGCGAGTCGGTAATGCATCTGGGTCCCTCGCTGTTCTCGCTCAAGCACGTTCGCACCCATCAAGACCGCGAGATGTTTTGAAGTGGCCTTGAGGGAGAGGCGGATTTCTCCAGCGATGCTCCCTACCGACATTTCTTTTTTCTTCTGAATAAGTTGAGTTATTGCAAGCCGGCGCCTGTTCGCAAATGCTTTTAACACCCGCTCAAGATCTTTAGGTGCCACACCCATACCCTTACGGTACCATTCGAACGAATAAGCGGTAAAGCAGCGGGCAAGAGACCATGTGGAAAACCAACTACCGAGACGAGCCGTCTGCCAACTCCATAATTGCCAATTCTAGCGGCAGTTGCGGCAGAGGCGAGCGCGCGGTTTCTATGGACGCCATGATGAACTTGCGGAGCGTCTCGGAGTTGATTTTTGAGTTCTTGTCTTTTGCAAATGCTTCGAGCGCGCCGCGGTCTGTGTCAGTGAGTTCTACCGCAAGTTCTTTCCCGAAATCAGGCGCGTAGCGAAGGAGAAGCAAGATGCGCAGGCGCTCAACGAGAAGCATCGCGAAAACTCCCATCTCCGCGTTTGCCGCAACGGCCTCCTCCACTGCCTTGAGCGGGTCATCCGATTCGCCTTTGGAAAGTCCCGCAATGACCCTGTGGACGAGTTCTGTTTTCGGCGCGCCGGTCACGAGCTGGACTTCTTCGACGCTTACTTTCTTGTCGGAAGAACTCGCAAGGATTTTCTGGAGGATGCTTTGCGCATCGCGGAACGAGCCTTCCGCGAGAAGCGAGATGAGTTCCGACGACGCTGGCTCGAGCGTGAAGCCTTCCGCTTTCGCGACACGAGAAATCATCTCGGAAAGGACCTTCTGCGTGGGCTTTTTGAACGTGAACACCTGGCAGCGTGATTGGATAGTGTCGGGCACTTTCTCCAGCTCCGTGGTCGCAAGGATGAACGCGACGTGCGCGGGCGGTTCTTCGAGAAGCTTGAGGAATGCATTGAACGCGCCTTTCGAGAGCATGTGCACTTCATCAACGATATAGACTTTCTTTTTTGATTCGAATGGCATCACCAAAGCCTCCTCGCGAAGCTGGCGGATGTTATCAACTCCCGTGTGCGACGCCGCGTCTATCTCATGGATGTCCGCGTCAGTGGCGCCGAGTTCGCGCGCAAGGATGCGCGCGACGGAGGTTTTTCCGGTACCGCGAGAACCGACAAAAAGATACGCATGCCCCGGATGCTTTTCCTTCAAGGCCCCTTGGAGTGCTTTAACGATGTGGTCCTGCCCGAGGACCTCGGAGAATTTTTGCGGGCGATATTTCTGGTAGAGCGACTGCTCTGACATGCGGTTCAGTATAACCGACTGCGTATTTTTGTTATAGTACGCGAAGTCTCCCATGGATACGCTCACTATCCGAAAGCCCGACGACTGGCATGTGCACCTGCGGGACGGCGCGATGCTCGAAGCGGTTCTGCCGTTTACCGCGCGGCGCTTCGGCCGCGCGGTCGTGATGCCGAATCTTGCCCCGAATCCCATCATTACGACCGAAAACGTGCGGGTGTACCGCAAACGTATCGATGAAGCCGCAAAAGATTTTCCTTCGTTCATGCCCTTGATGACGTACTACCTCACGGATAACTCATCACCAAAAGACATTGCGGAGGGTTTCAAAGAGGGCGTAGCCGCGGCAGCGAAGCTCTACCCCGCCGGAGCGACGACTAATTCCGCACAAGGCGTTACGGACACAAAGAAAGTTTATCCGGTTTTTGAAGCGATGCAGAAAATCGGTATGCCGATACTGATTCACGGCGAGATGATCATGAAAGACGGCAGCGAGATTCCGCCGACAGACCGAGAGAAAGCATTTCTCAATGGAACGTTGCCGGAACTTCTCAAAGATTTTCCGGAATTGAAAATCGTGCTCGAACATGCGACCACGAAAGATGCTGTTGATTTCGTGCGCGGTGAAAAAAGTCCCCGTCTCGGCTCGACCATTACCGTCCATCATCTCATGGTGAACCACGATGATGTTGAAGAAAGTGATCACCCCAACTACCTCAAGTGCATGCCAGTCATCAAAAGCGAAGGTGACCGGAAAGCTCTTCGCGAGGCAGTGACGTCAGGAGAATCTTATTTCTTTCTTGGCACCGACTCCGCGCCTCACACGGTCTCCGCAAAGGAGAAGGTGCCGCCCGCGATGGGTGTTTTCACCGCCCCTGCCGCTCTTGAGCTCTATGCACAGGTTTTTGAAGAAGAAGGAAAGCTCGAAAACTTCGAAGCGTTCGCATCCCTCAATGGTCCGAAGTTCTACGGCCTCCCCCCGAACGAAGAAAAAATCACGCTTATCAAAGAACCGTGGACCATTGATTCTTTGGTTGAAGTCTCGAACGGAGAGACAATCCGCCCATTCGGCTATGACGAAAACCCAGAGAAGCGGCTTCAGATCCAATGGAAATTAAAATAGCGCAGCATACACGAGTGTCGCGTAGAATATGCAACGATGCATTCTTTGTCCCTTTTCCTTAATTATACGATATATCGTATAATTAAGGAAAAGGTATTGTTCGCACGGAACAGGATCAACCCAACAACATCCTCAAAAGCGCCATGCGGATGAGGACACCGTAGCCTGCCTGTTTGAAATACACGGCGTGCGGGGAGTCGTCCACTTCTGGCGCTATCTCGCCCGCGCGCGGCAGAGGGTGGATGAGAATCGCACCTTCCTTCATGTGGTCTGCCATGGGACGGCTGATGACGTAGCGTCCCTTGAATTGCAGATATTCCTGCTCCGAAGGAAAGCGCTCTTTCTGAATGCGCGTCTGATACACGACATCGGCCGATTGCATCGCGGAGCGGATATCCTCGGTCTCCTCGATCGCAACACCCTTCTCGGCGAGATAGTCTTTGATATCGTCTTTTATCTTAAGGCCCGGCGCAGAGACGAAGGTCATTCTGATACCGTCATACTTTCCCAAAAGATACGCGAGCGAGCGAGCAGCCCGCCCGTACTTCAGGTCCCCGATGAACGCGATGCGGAAATCGTCCGTGCGGCCCATTTCCCGCTGGATAGTGTAGAGGTCCAAGAATGCCTGCGTGGGATGTTGGCCGGCGCCGTCCCCTGCGTTCACGATGGGCACTTCCGAAACCGCAGCGGCGCGCGCGGCGGTCCCTTCGTCGGGGTGGCGAAGAACGATGATATCAGCGTAGTTGTCGACGATACGGATCGTGTCCTCTAGCGTCTCCCCTTTTGTAGTGGATGATGACTCGCTTGCATTTTCCATCGAAAGCACATTGCCGCCGAGGCGCATCATCGCCGACTCGAACGAAAGACGCGTGCGGGTTGATGGTTCGTAGAAAAGAGAAGCGAGGATTTTCCCGCGGAGAGATTCATCGCGCTTGTTCTCGAACGACGTCGCGAAATCAAAGAGCCGCTCGAGCGCTTCTCTGTCAAACTGCTGGGTTTCGATAAGGTGTTTTATGGGCATATCTTTGCGGAGCGCATATGGCATTCTACTCCGCTCCAACCGCTTCGGAAATGTTCTTAAATCCATCTCGCCTTAAAAGACGCGCGAGGCCTTTCTGCAGGCGCCATACTATAAGCGGCCCTCCGTAGATAAAGCCGGTGTAGATCTGAACCAGGCGTGCGCCCGCTTTTATTTTTTCATATGCATCCTCCGCAGTGAAAATGCCGCCAACGCCGATAATAAAGAGGGTTGGGTCTTTCTTGTGGATATACCGAATGATTTCTGTCGACCGTTTCTGAAGCGGTTTTCCGCTCACGCCCCCCGCTTCTTCGGTCTTTGTCATTAATCCCTCACGACTGATGGAAGTATTAGTTGCGATAATCCCGTCGATAGCCTGTGTTTTGCGTATTTGAAGCACCTCATCTATCGCTTCGTTCGTCAGGTCCGGAGCGATTTTCACGAAGATAGGCTTTTGAATCTTTTGTTTCTTTCGATATTCGTTGAGACCTCGCACGATAGCGACCAGGAACTCTTTATCCTGAAGTTGTCGAAGGCCCGGCGTATTCGGGGAACTGACATTGACCGCAAAATAGTCGCACTTTTCGTAAAGCACCGAAAATGAATAGAGATAATCTTCCGGAGCATCCGCGAGCGAGGTAATTTTTGATTTTCCGATCGATATACCAAGCGGCACTTTTCGCTTGCTTGATTGCAAATGCCTTTTCATCGCGTCCGCGCCCATAGTATTGAAGCCCATCCTGTTTATAAGCGCCCGATCGGCGGGGAGCCTGAAAATGCGCGGCCGCGGATTCCCGCTCTGCGCGTGCTTCGTCACCGTGCCTATCTCGACAAAACCAAAGCCGAGCGCCTCCAATCCCGCAATCGCCCGGCCTTCCTTATCAAACCCCGCCGCAAGGCCAATGGGGTTTTTGAAATAGAACCCCATTATATTCTGGGAAAGAGATGGATCATCGATGCGAGTAAAAAATTCCGCGATGAGGCGAACGGGTGGAAGTCCCAGAACCTTCAGGAAGAAAAGCGCCAGTCTGTGCACACTCTCCGGATCCCTGAAGAAAAGAAACAAAAAAGAAACGAGAAAGTTATACATTCGGATGCTTTTTCACAT
>CAZVGP010000045.1:0-4797 GCA_964626715.1 uncultured Candidatus Saccharibacteria bacterium | reverse complement strand
CCGAAAGAAATCAACGGATAGCCGGTGTGCTCCGCAATTTTCTTCGCGAGCGTTGACTTACCGCTGCAAATTTTGCCCGCGACATATATCTTGGTGTCCAATGTGAGCCTCCTTCAAGCTGTGGGGTTGATTGGTTTATCGAGCACTACCCATCCCCGACGGTCTTTCTTGGGGAATGGGAATGGTCGCTCGAAACGAGTTGGTTGGGCGACATGCATCAAGGTTGCGTACTTGGACGCACGCCGCCTCTGCCAGTACTGCAGATCGGCATCGGCGCAAAGGGATTCGCTGTAACGCGCTTCAAGCTCTTTGAGTTTCTCTTGGGAAAGATTCCCGAAACTCTCCAACTTCGCCACAACGAACGACCCTCTGACCAAGCCGCCGCTTTCTTTCATAAGCACCACGTCGCCTTCTTCTATCACTCCAAAGGGGGCACAGCGCACTTTGCTGAAACGCCCCTCAATAGTTTTCCTCCCTTCCAAGATGAGATCGAGGAAGGGAGGGTTGAAGATGGCCAAGTGTTGTTTTTGTCGTTTTTCCATGTGTTTAGCCTCCGAGATGGGGTTGAAGCTCTCGCCAGACCCCCTCAACTGCCGGCTTTTCTAATTCAGGGATTGTGGCGTTCGGATATTCCCGCCGAATGCTTTCGAAGATTTCCTCAAACGAGAGGTTATCCCGAATACCTTCGACGATTTTCCAAATCGCCCTCCACCCCTTTATCTTAAAGCCGCGTTGAGTTGAAGTCCAGAGATCGATTTCTTTCCGAATTGGATCGCGGCGGCTGACCGTAGGAAGAGCGACGTGCCCGTCGGCAAAATCCAGAAGTTCGGGCACGATATAGATGTCAGGATTTTCATCCTTAACCCGCACCTTCACCTTAACCTTACCGACAATCAGCTCTCGCCATTGTCCTTCTTCCACGCGCAAGGCTATGTTTTCCGGCAAGCGAGTTCCGTCGGAGATGAACACTGCCAAGTCGCCACGCCGCCAGTTTTTCGCTTCGATTCCCTTGCGTACAAGAGTTTCCTGCTCAAACTGCGGCGTGTAGTAGTGGGCGACATGCGTCTCCATCGAGACAAGACTCAATCCGTACGACATCGCAATCTCAAACACCCTTTTGCGCTCTTGAAGCGAAGCGGGGCGAGTGAGAAGCGGGAAGAGAACGAACGCAACCGTTGCGTAGCGGCCGTAGGACAACTGCATGCTCCGGCGCAGGAAAAGGTCATAGTAATCTACGTACCATGGCGGGTCGAAGAAAACCATGTCGGCGCTGCCAACCAGTTCCTGCGGCAGAGACTCTTCGGCATCGTAGTGAATAAGGTGTACTCGTTCACTATCAACATCTTTCCTAATCGTCTCAAGTGTCGCGTCGCTCTTATCCAGAATGTAAATCTTCGATTCTGGGAGTAGGGCGGAGGCGAACGCTCCGAAAAGCGGCGAGCCGAGAAAAACTACGGATTCTGGTGTCGGTAGTGGGTTGTTGTGGATTAAAAGCTCCGCAACCTTTTCTCGGTCGCTGTGCGTGAACCACCACTCGTAATCGAGACAGTGAGGCAGATGGATCCGCCCCATGATTGCCGATAGCGAAGTGTAGGCTTGATCCAGATTCTCGTTCCAGTCAGTGTAAAGTCTGCGCCATCGGTTCGGAATTGAACCATCCAGCGCATACTCCTCGCCGTCGCGCCGAACAAGATGGTTCGCCTCCATTTCGCCAAGTAGCGATGCAAGTTGGTCCGGGAAAAGCGAGTGGCAACTTTCAAGAAGTTGCTTGAAGGTTTGCGGTGAGCGTTCAAGCGAACGCATCACCGCGTAGTGAGCTAGTGTTTTTTCCGTCTGCGTCATCTGTTACCTCCTGATGTTCACTTCGGTAATGGGAGTTGAGAGTTCCGTCGCACTGAAACGCCGTTGCACTTCTGCAAGCCACGCCTCGAGAGCACGGAATTGGTTCGCTTCCGCTTGCTGGATGTACCGATTCGCATTGGCGTTGAAGCCAAAGATGCGAAGCGGCACGATGCGGAGTGGAAAGTTCGGATGAATACGTTTCTGGATTTCGTCCAGTAGCCTCGCCATCTTGCCCGGCAGGTCATCAGTATTCATGGTGGTAATGGTGATGTAGCCATACTGATCGAATCCTGCCGCAACGAAACGGCCAAGCAATTCGATCTGCTGGTCAAACAACGCACCATCTGCGCGGGTGTTGAAAGTAAATGACTCGGCGTCAAATCCCTTCAAACATCCTACCCGGGCAAATCCGTGAGATTGCGCCATGAACGTGATTTCTGCCTCTCTCAAGTATCGCCACGTGTAATCCGTGCTCAAGTTGTCATCAGCCCAGACGAAGTGGCTCTGCTCGAGACCGAGCTCTTTCCGCGCTTCTAGAAACCACAGCACGTACTCCGGCACTAACTCTGGCTGTCCGCCCGAGAGATCAATGACTTGGGAATTTACTTTCTCGTCGAGCATTATTTGTAGGAGTTGCTTGGGGGTGATCATATCAGAGTGCTTCGGATCTGCTGCAAGTAGACTGAAATCCACGAAGCAGTACCAGCACCGGAAGTCGCACGCCGAAAGTTGAAAGACTTGGGCGAGCAGAACATCCGTGACAGGTAGCCCAAGATACTTACAGGTGGGGAGCGTCGGAAGCGGATTGGTAACCCAGTTCGGGTCCGGTTCAAGGCGGAAGTGATGGATCCTGCCGAAGCCGCCACAGTTGGGCGGGAGCGACAGATCCGTGGCTTGAGCCGAGCCGGGAAACTTTGTCATTCGAATCGCCCTTGCTTGACGATCAATCGACTTTTCCCGCAAGCGTTCGGCAAGTTTCTGTGAATCGAGCGGCTTTTGCGTACTCATCGTTATTCTCCTATTCTGTTGTGAATGTGCTAAAAATTCCGAGACTATCTCGAAATTCCAGTTTGGATAATATTATCTTTCTGGTATTATTACAAGCTCCGCCGCTCCAAAAAGCCATAACGTGTTCTTGCTTCGTTTGTTCGGCTCGCGGGCAAAAATTTTCCCCCTTAAACTCCCCCAATTTTTGTCCGTGAGCCGTAAGCGAAGCCCCGCCGACCTGTTCGTTCGAACAGAGCCAAGCAGAAAAATTGCCTTTACATTTTTTGTTTTTGCGCGCGCCGTTTTTAACTTCTTAAAGAAAAGGCAATTTTTCTGCGAGGCAGTGCCGCTTGGCGGCGGGGCGGAGCGATTGGATTTATTCAGCAATTTTTGCTAAAGTGAGTTCGAGCGGAGTTGTATAAAGACACCACTACAAAACAAGAAGGCTTTTTTGAAGCCAAATCATGGGCGGCGCTCGGCGCCGCCAATCAATTTGTGCTCTTTTGAGGATTGAGCTATACTGTCTGTATTATGGAAAAAACCACAGCGTGGTGCATGAGGTGTCGCGATAAAGCAGGGAGTGTTATGGCAGATCCCCATGAGGTCCCTTTCAACAGGAAAGGCGGGAAGCAGGGGAGAGCTTTGACAGGAACCTGTCAGAAATGCGGCACCAAGATGTTTAAGATTCTTCCGACAAAATAATTCTTGCTGCGGGAGTTATGGTTTCGGAAGTTTTGCTGCCTCGGATGCCGAGAGATATTTTTCTATGTAACGAAGAGCTCGTATGATGCCTGATGCCATAAAAGATTTTGCCAAGCAGTTTGCGTTTGAGCCGATGGTGGAAAACGCAGGCAAACTGAAGCGCTATGACGGTTTCATTGTGGCTGGTATGGGCGGCTCGCACCTGGGAGCTGATCTGCTGCGGGTGTGGCATCCGGAATTGGATGTCGTCATACACAGCGACTATGGTTTTCCGGCTGATCTGAAACCAGAGTGGACGAGGCAGATGCTTTTTATTGCAAGTTCATATTCGGGCAACACCGAGGAGACGATTGATGCCTACACCGAGGCCGGCAAGAGAGGCATGGCTCGCGCCGCGATCGGGATCGGCGGCGCACTCCTTGCGGCGGCAAAAAAAGACGGCGTCCCGTATGTTCAGTTGCCCGATACCGGCATTCAGCCGCGCTCCGCACTCGGGTTCAGTTTCAAAGCACTCCTCAAACTCATCGGAGAAGACAGTGCGCTGGCGGACGTGAGCCGGCTTGCAGAGTCCCTGAAGCCCGGCGATTTTGAGGCCCAGGGACAAGAACTCGCAGAGAAAATCCGCGGGTTCGTGCCGGTGATGTATTCGTCGGGGCATAACGGAGCAATCGCTCAAAATTGGAAAATCAAATTCAACGAGACCGGCAAGATTCCGGCGTTTTGTAACGTATTTCCCGAACTCAATCATAACGAGATGACCGGGTTTGACGTAAAAGATACGACACGGGGTCTGTCGCAAAAATTCTTTTTCATTTTCTTGAAAGATCCGGCGGATGATCCTCGCATCATAAAGCGGATGGAGATTACGGAGCAGATGTATCGTGACCGCGGTCTGCAGACCGCGGAAATAGAAATCCGCGGCAATACTATTTTTGAAAAGATATTTTCTTCTCTCCTTGTCGCGGACTGGGCCGCATATTATACTGCCGAAGCATACGGACTGGAATCGGAGCAAGTCCCCATGGTGGAGGAATTTAAAAAGCTGATCTGTAATATATCCTAGCGTTGTTTACAGTCGGCCAGCGAAGTACTGTAAACAGCATGACGATACACAAACGCACACGGCTCACCCCGATTCAGAGGCAGGAGCTCTATGATGACTACCATACGAACCATATCCGCGTCTGCGATCTGGTACGGAAGTACCGGGTGTCTGCTCCCACGGTGTACAAGATACTCCATAGGGGCAGACAGCGGGACTTCAGC
>CAZVGP010000044.1:1889-4809 GCA_964626715.1 uncultured Candidatus Saccharibacteria bacterium | reverse complement strand
TGAAAAACGCGATTATCCTCCACGGCACGGGCGGTTCCGCACGGGGCAATTGGTTTCCGTGGCTCAAAGCAGAACTTGAAAAGAAAGGCTTCGAGGTGTGGGTTCCGGATCTTCCCGGCACGAACGCCCCGAACGTAAAACGCTATAACGAGTTCATCCTCTCGTCGCTTCTCTCCGTCGGTTCTAAAATCGACGAGGAGACGATCTTGATCGGCCACTCGTCAGGTTCCGTCGAGATTCTCGGACTTCTCCAAGCGCTTCCCGAAGGGAAGAAAGTAAAAGGCGCGGTCCTTGTGGGCGCGTTCAAGGAGGATTTAGGCCGTGAGGACCTCAAAGGACTTTTCGAAGAACCATTTGATTATGAGAAAATTAAAACTCGTGCGGAAAAATTCGTCTTTATTCACTCTGACGACGATCCTTTCTGCCCTCTCGAAGGCGCGCAGTATCTTGCAGAGAAGCTTGGAGGCGAACTCATCGTCAAAAAAGGACAAAAGCACTTCAGCGTCGGTACGGCAGGGGAGAAGTACCGGGAGTTTCCTTTTATGCTCGAAGTAATCGAAAAACTATGACGCTCAACGAACTCGACGATTTCATCCAAGAGCGCGACGAGATCTTTCGCGCTTTGAAACAGGGGAAGATTACCGAGCGCGAGCGTGTTCTTGCGCGCACCGTGAAGCTCATGGAAGAAGTGGGTGAACTTTCCGACGAAATCCTCGCGTCTCTGGGCGATCAGCGGAAAACCAAACTCGAAGGCAGGACTCCCGAAGGAATTCCAGAAGAACTTGCGGACGTCATCATCACGACGTTTCTTCTTGCGAAAGCGGTTAATGCCGATATTCCCGCGGCTCTTGAGAAAAAAATGAAGAAGATCCGCGAACGGAATCCCGAATACGGCGCAGAACCATACCAGCCCGAATGAAAATCATCGATCTTACGCTTCCTCTGTATACCGGAATGCCCGTGTATCCGGGCGACCCGGAAGCATCACTTGAACTCATCCAAACCGTAAAGAAAAACGGATGGAATTTGCGCCGCATAGAGATAAATTCGCACGACGGAACACACGTCAACGTGCCATTTCATGCATTCGATGATGGCAAGAAGCTTGAGGATTATTCGCTTTCTGATTTTTGCGGTCCGGCCGTCGTCTACGATCCAGCAAACGCTATGCCGTCTGACAAAGGAGTCATTTTCCGCGAGCGGAACGTCGACGTTCCGCTCGCGGAAAAAATCAAAGAGGCCCGCCCGCGTTTCATCGGTCTCTCAAGCGTGTTTGAGTTCGACACCGATGTCGAGAAAGATCTGCTCAAGTCAGGCATTATCTCGTTCGAGCGCCTCGCGAACTGCGAACTTCTTCCGCGCGAATTCGATTTCTACGGCATGCCTCTCAATATTCGTGGAGGCGATGGGAGTCCGGTGCGCGCATTCGCGGTTATTTCATAAAAGAATTTCTGTTTTCGTTTCTAGAAAGTAGAGCGCTCCCGTGGCGGCGCTTATTGCAGCACGCTCCACATCGCTGGGTCCTCGGCTCCGCCGAGGCTGAAGAAGGCCACGCCGCGAACGCCAAGCTGGTGCGCGAGCGTGATTTTGTCAGAAATAGCCTTAGCGTCGCTCCAGGTCACGTAGTTAAACGTTCCCATGGTGCTTACCTGCGAGCCCAGGTTCTGCGCAACGCTCGTCGTGGCTTGCGGTTGCTGCGTTTGCGTCAGATTGGCATTTGTGGGCGCTTGCGCCGCGAGCACACTCGGGTCGTAGGTGAAGCCGATCTCACCCGCGCTCGTCCTCTGGGGCGTTATGCCAAGCTGCCCCGCAATCTGTGTCGCGTATGGCGGATTGAAAGGCCACAGCACGCTGTATTTATTGCCGCCTGCAATCGGCGTAATCGAGTATTCGTAGCCATAAGTCGGGATGCCGATCACTAATTTATTTTTTGAAATGCTTTGCGCTGCTACATCAATGACGCTTGCAACCCACAAGGGGTCTGCAACCGGTGCATAGGGTGCGGAGCGCGCGGTGTTGAGGCTCACGTCCACTGTTCCTTGGTCGTACGCCATTATCTCGACACGGTCGCAGTACTTGTTTATCGCTGTGTAGTCGTTCGCATAGTGCGTGGCGTCGGCGGGTATGGTAACGCCTGGGGGATAGCGGTCTTCCAAAGGCATCCGTGCTTCGACCGCGCAGTACAACCACTTGGTGCCCATGCGCTGGTAGAGGCCTTGGAGAAAAGTCGAAAAGTAGTTGATGGTCTCAGCTTTTTTTGCCTCGAAGTCGATGTCGATGCCGTCGAAATTGTTTTGCTTTACGAGATTCGCTATCGCGTTTTCAAGTGCGATACGCTTCGTGGTGTCCGAGAGTATCGTGTGTTCTTGTTCACCGTTTCCCCACATGACGGTCGGTATGACCCGCACCTTCTGCGCTTTTGCCGCCTCGATGAAGCTTTTCCATGGCTCCTCGCCGATCTTTGCGGTGTCGGCTACGGTACCGTCCGAGCGAACCGTGTAGCCGAAAGGCATGACGCTTTTCATTTTGCTCAATTGGGGAAGCACATCTGTTGTCGAGGAAGCCGTTCTCCACCACGGGAGCCATCCCGAAACCTCAAAGGATCCCTTAGCTGCGCCCGTGAGAAACGTGCTCTTGATAGTGGCGGGTTGTTTGGGAGCCAAAGCGATCTGGATCGCGGCCTGCGTCTTCGGGCCGTCGATACCGTAGCCCTCAACCGATGAACCGGCGCAGATGATTCCCTTTGCGCACTGGAATTTCTCGAGCGCAGCAAGGGTCTTCGCTCCAAAATAGCCGCTGTTGTTTCCCGCGGCGAGGTACTTGAGCGTGATGAGGTTGTTCTGGAGCGTTGTGACATCTGCGCCAGAGTCGCCTTGAGTCAAGGACCGTGCGGCGGCCGAAGCGGCCGCCGGCGCAAGAA
>CAZVGP010000044.1:0-1789 GCA_964626715.1 uncultured Candidatus Saccharibacteria bacterium | reverse complement strand
GAGATACTGGCGCTCTTGAAGCGGGAGCCGGAACTGTCAGTCGAAGAAATCGCCGAGAAACTGAAGATCGGCTACCAGAATGCGTCTGACCACATTCGCAAGCTCGCGATAGCAGGTCTCATGATGAAGCGGAACGAGGGAAGTAGCGTGCGTCACAAGCTCACGCCCCGTGCCGAATCTATTCTAGTGTTTTGCAAAACACTAGAATAGATTGGGAGGGTTACAATACCAGCATGGAAGTGCATGCGGCGCACAACCACGAGCGCGACACGACACAGAGGGACGATATGGCACGAAGACACAGCGCTCACGGTGGTCTCGACAAACACGCAGGGCACCATGCGCAGGATTTCCTCAAGAAATTCTTGATAACGCTTGCGCTCACCGTTCCGATACTCGCGTACTCAGATATTTTTCCACTCGCGACGGGTGTCACTCTCCCACGCTCTCCTGCGGAAAGCGCGGCGATGCTGCTTCTCGGCTCTATCGTCTTTTTCTACGGCGGCATGGTGTTCCTCAAAGGCGCCGCGCGCGAAATCCGCGCGCGGCTTCCGGGCATGATGACTCTTATCGCGCTCGCGATCACCGCTGCCTATCTCTGGAGCGTGTTCGCGGCATTTACGGGACAACAGCCGCTCTGGTGGGAACTCTCCACCTTGATCGCCATCATGCTTCTCGGGCACTGGATCGAGATGAAAGCTGTCGCGAGCGCCTCCGGCGCTCTCAAGGAACTCGCGAAGCTTCTCCCTGACACCGCGGAAGTTATCCGTGGCATGAAAACAGAAACGGTCTCGCTCTCCGCGCTTGCGATCGCAGATACCGTGCTGGTCCGGCCCGGAGGAAAAGTTCCTGCCGATGGCGTGGTTCTTGAAGGGCAGTCAGAACTCAATGAAGCGATCATTACCGGAGAGTCGAAGCTCGTTTCGAAAACAAAGGGAAGTGAGGTCATCGCCGGTTCGATAAATGGCGACGAGAGTCTCACCATCAAAGTGACGAAAATCGGCGAGGGCACGTTCCTCTCCGGCGTCATGCGGCTTGTGAAGGAAGCGGAAGCAAGTAAATCGCGCCTCCAAATACTTTCAGACCGCGCGGCGCTCTGGCTCACGGCTATTGCTGTTGTCGCGGGTACGGTGACGCTTTTCGCGTGGCTCACGGCTGGCGCGGGTGTTGCGTTCTCGGTCGAGCGATTGGTCGCGGTTCTCGTCATCGCATGTCCGCATGCCTTGGGCCTCGCGGTGCCTCTTGTTGCCGCTATCTCAACCACGATGGCGGCGCGAAATGGCTTTTTGGTAAAGCGCCGCCTCGCTCTCGAGGCAGCGCGCGAAGTCGGTGTCGTTCTTTTTGATAAAACCGGTACGCTCACGGAAGGGAAGTTTTCAGTGACGCGAGCGAGCTCGGATGAAGCGCTCGCGCTCGCCGCTTCCGTTGATGCGCACTCCGAACACCCCATCGCGCGAGCAATCGTCGCCGAAGCGACCAAGCGCGGTCTTGTCGTGAAAGAAGCGCGAGACTATCGGCGCCTCCCCGGGGTCGGCGCCGAAGCAAAAGTTGATAGAGCTCTCGTGTTCGTAGGCCACCGAGGCGGCACAGACACTATGGTCGAAGTTGATGGAAAAAATGTCGGGGAAATCGCGCTCGCCGACATGCCACGCCCGGAAGCGAAGGAAGCCGTTCAAGCCTTGAAGCGCCTCGGCATCAAAGTCGCGATCATCACCGGCGATTCGGAAGAAGTTGCGAAAGATGTTGCGGAAAAGCTCTCAAAGCCGAGAAGGCAGAAGGTGGAAGTGAA
>CAZVGP010000043.1:1252-4927 GCA_964626715.1 uncultured Candidatus Saccharibacteria bacterium | reverse complement strand
GGGCAACGACTTTAAGATTTCTGTGGGACTCAAGAACACCGCTTCATTGTAGAACGAAAAACCCGCCGGCGTGCGGCGGGTGGGGAGAAAACACAAAGCAGTTTGTGTTTTCTCCGGTTCCGCGAAGCCGGAACCGCCGATGCGAGCGAAAGCGAGCAGGCGGTAGGTGGAGAAAACGTTTTTAAAACACTGTGAACGCGGCTATCTTATCACCTTCGCGCAGCTTCATGATGCGCACTCCCTGCGTTGCGCGGGAGAGCGACGGCACCTGCTTCAGCTCCGTCCGGATGACCTGCCCTTTCTGCGATGCGACGATGATTTCGCTCATCGCTCCGGAAACGACGCGCGCGGCGATGACAGCGCCGGTTTTCGCGGTCACCTTCCCTGTTTTTATGCCGGAGCCGCCGCGCTTCTGCACTTTGTATTCCTTCGCGTTTGTCTTTTTGCCGTAGCCCATCTCGGCGACGACAAGGATCTGCGATTCTTTTTCGTTCCGAACGACGTCCGCGCCGACAATTGTATCTTTGCCGGAGAGCTTCATAGCCCGCACGCCCGCGGCCGTGCGACCCATTTCGCGGATGTCTGACTCCTTGAAGCGGATTGATTGTCCGCGCGACGTGACGAGCATGACCGAATCTCCTTTCGAGACCGGAAGAGCCGCGATGAGATTGTCGCCGCCTTTCAAGTTCATCGCGATGATGCCGGAACGGCGCACGTCCTCGAACTGGTCTGCTTTCACTTTTTTCGCGACTCCCTTTTCCGTGATCAGCATGAACGATTCAACACCATTGCCTTTGCGCAAGGACACGATCGACGTCACGTGCTCCTCCGCGGAGAGCGGCAGCACGTTCATGATGGATTTTCCCTTGGTCGCGCGCCTTCCTTCTGGCACCTCGTACATACGCGTGCGATAGACCTTCCCGCGGTCGGTGAAAAAGAGAAGCGCGTCGTGCGTCGAACCTTCAAGAAAGCGAATGACGAAATCTTCCTCTTTCGTGTCCAAGTCTATGACGCCGACACCACCGCGGTTTTGTTTTTTATACTCCGCAGGATTCGTGCGCTTCACGTAACCGGTCTGGGTCAAGGTGAGCATCGCCGGCATGTCCGGAACCAGATCCTCCTCCGAGAGATTCTTTACCCCGCCTTTGACGATTCTCGTCCTTCGCTCGTCGTTGTATTTTTCCTTAAGAGCGAGCAGTTCTTTCTTGACGACGCTCATGATTTTTTTTGTCGACGAAAGCACCTCTTCAAGCTCTTTGATGAGCGCCTGCATTTCTTTGAGCTCATCCTCGATCTTTTTCCGCTCCAAGCCCGCGAGCTTCTGAAGGCGCATCTCAAGAATCGCCGTCGCCTGCCGTTCGGAAAACTTGAATTTTTTCTGCAAATTCACGTGCGCGTCCTGCACGTCCTTCGCCGCTTTTATGGTCTTGATGACTTCGTCGATATGGTCGAGGGCTTTGGTAAGACCAAGAAGTATGTGCTCGCGGTCTTTTGCCGCCGCGAGGTCGAACTCGGTCCTGCGCTTGACGACGTCTTTCCGATGATCGATGAAATGCGAGAGGATGCCCGGAAGGGAGAGCGTCTGCGGAACGCCGTCTACTAAAAGCACCATGTTGTAGTGGAACGCCTCCTCGAGTTGCGTGTGACGGTAGAGATAATTCAAAACCTGCTGCGGTTGGGCGTTATTTTTGAGTTCGATGACGACACGGATGTCTTTCGTGGATTCGTCGCGGATGTCTCTCACACCCTCGAGCTTCTTGTCGCGCACTAAATCCGCCATGGCGACAATCAAATCCGACTTGTTCACGCGGTACGGGATCGAAGAGATGACGATGATATTGTTGCCTTTCTTGTCTTCGGTTATCTCGGCAACACCTCGGACAACGACAGGACCGCGCCCGTTCGCATACGCATGCGCGATGTCTTTCGCGTTATAGGCGATGCCGCCGATCGGGAAATCCGGGCCTTGGATGAACTCAAGAAGATCGTCCGTCGACGCGTCAGGGTTGTCGACGAGATGCACGGTCGCATCAACGACTTCGCCGAGATTGTGCGGAGGGATGTTGGTGGCCATGCCCACGGCGATGCCCAAGGTGCCGTTTAAGAGTATGTTCGGAACGCCCGCGGGCAAAACATGCGGCTCTTTCTGCGTTCCGTCGTAATTCGGCCTCCACTCGACGGTGTTTTTGTCGATATCCGCGAGCATCTCGGCAGAGAGTTTCGACATCTTGGCTTCGGTGTAGCGCATCGCGGCGGCGGAATCGCCGTCGATCGAACCGAAGTTCCCCTGCCCGATCACTAACGGATAACGCATCGAAAAATCCTGCGCCATCTTGACCATCGCGTCGTAGACGGCGGTATCGCCGTGCGGATGGAATTTGCCGAGAACATCACCCACGACTGCGGCAGACTTGCGCGCTTTCGCCGAGGCGCTCAAACCCATGCGGTGCATCGTAAAGAGGATGCGGCGATGGACGGGCTTCAAGCCATCCCGCACATCCGGGAGCGCGCGGTCGGTGATAACGCTCATCGCGTAGTCGATGAACGACTCGCGCATTTCTGTCGTTATCGAGCGCGAAACGACCTGCCCGCCGGCAGGCGGGCGCGAAGGCTCAGTAAATTCGACTTCAAAATCCTTCTTTTGAGCCATACCCGGTTAGTGAGCTTTTGGCGTCGCGGCGCTTCGCCGCGTTATGCCGAGATGATAATTTCGTACAATTCGAAACATGTGCTATTTTCCCCGGGCTCATCGAGGCGGCGCAAAAGGCATAACGCCAAAAGTCTACTACCGGGCATATTTATCTTTTCAGTATATCAAAAAAATCGAATACGTTCCACTCGAAATCCCGACGCGTGGGTCGGGATCCCGACCCACGCGTCGGGGCTACTGCGAAAACGGCGGCTTGATGAGGTTCTGGCTGGGCGTTTCCGTTTGGTTTTGCTCCGAGACAGTTGTCGGAGCAGAAGACACCGGCGTCGGATTCTTATGCAAAAACGACGAGAGAAAAAACAAAAACCACAGAAGCGTGATAATCGCGACAGAGACGATAGTAACAACCGCGACGATCCGCTCTCTCGCTTTCTTCGGCGCCTTCCGGAGCTGTTCTATCTTTTCTAACACACTTATTCCAAAAGAACGACGTCGCCATCCATCGTGGCGAGTTCTTTCATACGCACCGTGAATTTATCCGTCGGCTTCGCGCCGGTCTCTCCTTCCGCCTTGAGAAATGCTTTCAGCTCTTCTTCCTTCCCCACCGCATAGGGGATGATGACGTTCGGCTCTATGGACGTCACCAACTCATGCGCGTCTTTCGGGCTCAAGGTCCCGCCTCCCACCGGCACAAGCACGATGCCGATGTCGTCTATCTCGCTTCGGACTTCCGGAGGAAGCTTCGGCGAGGAAAGGCCGCCGAGCGCAAGCACGCGGATGCCGTCGAGCTCCACTATATATATGGTATTGCCGACGTCGCTTTTAACATCTCCGTAGTCTGCGGGCGTCGCGTATCCAGAAATCGTCACATCACCCACTTCATACGCCCCGGGGCCGGAAACCACGAACGGCTCTTTCTCTCCGTGCGTCGCCGTCTCAACGCCGTTCCAATCATCATCAGGAACCGACACGAGTACGACATCGGAGCCGAACTTAGAGACTTTGTGCTTGCTACGTGAAGACGG
>CAZVGP010000043.1:0-1152 GCA_964626715.1 uncultured Candidatus Saccharibacteria bacterium | reverse complement strand
CTTTGGAGAGGATTGATCCTCCCGCACCTCGCAAGAGCGTCGGGACACCCTCCCCGATCACTGATACATGCCTAAGAAAAAAGAAGAAGTACCGGTTGTAATACTGAATCCCGCGATGGAAAAACTCCTCGCGGAGTCTGCAACGCCGCCGATACAGGGCGACACGGTCGAAGGGCCGGTCATCGCCATCGGTTCCGGAAAAATCTATATCGGCTTGCCGCCGTTCGGCACCGGCATCATCTACGGACGCGAATACCTCTCGGCGCGCGATGTCCTGCGCAAGGTCGCGCTTGGTGATACCGTCTCCGCGAAAGTCGTCGGCACCCACAACAAGGAAGGCTACATCGAGCTTTCCTTGAAGGAAGCGCGGCAGGCAATGGTATGGGCGGAAGCCGAGAAAGCTATCGCCGGAGGAACGATATTCGAACTCCCCGTAAAAGACGCGAACAAAGGAGGCCTCATCATCGCGTGGCAAGGCATCCAAGGATTTCTGCCAGCGTCGCAATTGAAGCCCGAGCACTATCCGCGCGTCGTGGGAGGCGAAAAACAACTCATCCTCGATGAACTCAAGAAGCTCATGGGCACGACGCTCTCGGTTTCCATCATCACCGCCGACCCGCGCGAAGGAAAGCTCATCTTTTCCGAGCGCGGCTCATCGAAAGAGACGCGCGAAACGTTGGTGGACAATTACACCATCGGCGATATCGTCGAGGGAGTGGTGACCGGCATCGTCGATTTTGGTATTTTCGTAAAAGTGCAGGAGGGCCTTGAGGGCTTGGTGCATATCTCGGAAATCGACTGGGGACTCGTCGAAGATCCGCACGCCTTCGCGAAAGTGGGCGATGCGGTGAAAGTGAAGGTCATCGATATCAAAGAAGGCAAGATTTCTCTTTCCATAAAACAGCTCACAGAAGATCCGTGGGTCGCCGCAGGGAAAAAATATAATAAAGGCAATGAGGTAAGCGCCGTCATCATCAAGTACAACAAATACGGAGCGCTTGCTTCCATCGAGGAAGGAGTCGCGGGCCTCGTGCACGTGTCCGAGTTCGAATCAGAAGCAAAACTGCGAGAAACGCTGGGGCTCGGCAAGACCTATCCGTTCACCATCTCGCTTTTTGAACCCAAGGATCACCGGATGACGCTTTCATTTGC
>CAZVGP010000042.1:0-4955 GCA_964626715.1 uncultured Candidatus Saccharibacteria bacterium | reverse complement strand
CCCTTTCCCGCTTTCGCGTGAATCGTTATCTCGTCAACAAAAGACATAAGGTAAAAGGTATAAGGAAAAAGAGAAAAGTAAACTACAAAGTTTTGATGAGGCCTGAAATCATGCGTGATACTTCGGAACAGAGAGCTATGTTCTCTATAGAATCCTTTTCTGACATGCGGTTCAGTTCATGCGCTAACACCAGCATAGAACGCACTTCTCCTGCTGAACCCTTCGCTATATAGAGAAAGCGGCGAAATTCCACTCTTGACTGTCGCTCGAAGCCTTCTGCGATGTTGTTCATTACTGAAACAGAAGCTCGGAGTATTTGGTCGCGAAATCCGTAATCGGTACTTTGACCGAAAATTTTGTACAGATTCAAAGATACCTGCTTCGCCTTTTGCCAGACTCCTATGTCTTCAAAAGATTTGAATCCCATTATGATTTGTCAGTCGCCCCTTACCACCCTTGTGCCTTTCACCTTGTACCTTGTTACTTTTAGGTAATCTTATGCAGTGTCCAACTTACAACCGCGATGATCAAGCCACCAAGAAGCGCAGGAATAAATCCGCTCACGCTGAAACCCTGTACGAACGAAGCGATAAACCAGATGAGAAGCGCATTGATAATGAACGTAAAGAAGCCGAGCGTGATCAGGTTCAAGGGAAGCGTGAGAACAACTAAGATAGGCTTGATGGTGATATTCAAAACGCCGAGAATCAGAGCGACGATGGCTGCCGTATAAAAACTCGAAACAACAAAACCCGGCACGACGTATGCGGCAAGAAGCACCGCAAGGACGGTGCCGAGGAATCGAATGACGAGGCTCATGCAAATATGATAGCACTTCCCTACTGCGCGATCGTCCAGCCCTGCGCGAGCAAGAGCTCCGCTTTCTTGTATTTCATCTCGCGGGTTTCGGTGCCGTTGGTGACCTTTACATGATCATTCCTGCCGTATTTTTTTGCGCCGGGAGCAGAAAGGACAATACGCGGCGCGGAAGCAACCTGCATTGTCGGGCTTGATACACCAAGGCGCGGTATCGCATCTGCAACAAATGCCGCAAGCGACGCTTCAAGCTCTCTGAAGAGTCTAAGGCCCTCGCGGCGGTACTCAATGAACGGGTCGCGGCCGCCGTAGGAGCGGAGGTTCACGCTGCCCCTGAGATACTCCATTGTTTCGAGATGCTCTATCCAAAACATGTCATACGCCTGCAGCAGTACGCGCTTCACGCCCGCGTCGAACGCATCTGCACCGATTTCCGCTTCTTTTTTCTCAAGGAGAGAGACATCTGCACTTGCTGCTTCGAAGTGTTCTCTCGCGGCGGTAAGAACCACTTCCCGATCGCCCAAGAGAACTGCCCTGCGGCGCGCGTACATGATGGAGCGCTGGTGATTCAAAACGTCATCAAAGCCGAGGATGTGTTTCCGTGAATCGAAATTGACTCCCTCTATTTTCTCCTGCGCGGATTCCAGCGTGCGCGTCACCATCCGGCTTTGTATGGGCTCGTCCTCGGGAATGCCGAGCCTGCCCATGAGGTTTTTCACGGTTTCGGAGGCGAACATGCGCATGAGCTTATCCTCGAGCGAAACGAAAAACTGCGTCTCGCCCGGATCGCCCTGCCGGCCCGCGCGGCCGCGGAGCTGGTTATCGATGCGGCGCGCATCATGCCGCTCCGTGCCGACAACGAAAAGGCCTGACAGGGTTTTGACTTTCTCGTAGGCGTCTTCGGGCGCCGGGTTTCCGCCGAGCTTCACGTCGACACCCCGGCCGGCCATGTTCGTCGCGACGGTAACTCCGTGCAGTTTCCCCGCCTGTGCGATGATCTCGCCTTCGCGCTCGTGGTTTTTGGCATTGAGCATCTCGTGGGGGACGCCGGCGGCGCGAAGCGCCGCCGAGAGCCGCTCATTCACTTCTATCGACGTAGTACCAATGAGAACCGGCTGTCCCTTCTCGTGCTTCTCCTTGACCGTCTTCACGATCGCTTTGAACTTGCCTGCTTCGCTCTGGAAGATGAGATCGTCGTGGTCGACACGGGCGATGGGCTTATGGGTCGGAATGACGACGACATCGAGATTGTAGACGGAGCGAAATTCCTCTTCGCTCGTCGCGCCCGTTCCCGTCATGCCGGCGAGTTTCTCATACATGCGAAAGTAATTCTGAAACGTAATGGAGGCGTACGTCTGGCTCTCCTTCTCTATGACAACGCCCTCCTTCGCCTCTATCGCCTGATGCAAACCCTCCGACCACCTGCGGCCCGGCTGCAAGCGTCCGGTGAATTCGTCGACGATGACGATTGCTCCGTCTTTGACGACGTACTCCTTGTCTTTGTGGAAGAGTGCTTTCGCTTTGACTGCCGACTCGAGGTGATGCGCATACTTCGCGCCGCCTTCGGCGTAGAGATTCTCGATGCCGAGCATTTTCTCCGCTTTTTCTATGCCGGAATCGGCAAGAACGATGGCTCGAAGTTTCTCATCGATCGTGTAATCCTCGTCTTCCTTGAGAGACGCCGCAACGTGCGCGAACGTCTGGTAGAGCTCTTCCGGATCGCGCGCGGGGCCGGAGATGATCAGGGGCGTCCTCGCCTCATCGATGAGTATCGAGTCCACCTCATCGACAATCGCGAAATGGTGCTCGCGTTGCCGCAAGTTTCTTTGCTCGTATTCGAGATTGTCGCGGAGGTAGTCGAAGCCGTATTCGTTGTTGGTGCCGTAGGTTATGTCTGCTCTATACGCCTCCTGCCGCGATGCGGGACGCAGAAACTCATGCACCACCTTGAAGGAACCGAGTGCATCCCGTTCAGCATCTTTCTCGGAGTGTTTCGGATCATAGATATATGACGCTTCGTGATTGACGACACCAACCGTAAGGCCCAAAGCGTCGTAGATCTGCCCCATCCACACTGCATCGCGCCGCGCGAGGTAGTCATTGACCGTGATGATATGAACGCCCTTGCCGGGGAGGGCGTTGAGGTATCCGGGCAAGGTGGCGACGAGGGTCTTCCCTTCACCAGTGCGCATCTCGGTGATAGCACGATTATGGAGAACGTAGCCGCCGATAATCTGCACGTCGAAATGCCGCTCCCCGAGGGTGCGTCGTGAGGCTTCGCGGACGGCGGCAAATGCCTCGGGCAGAACGGCGTCAAGGGTCTCTCCCGAGGCAAGGCGTGCTTTAAATTCATCGGTCATGCTCCGAAGCTCCGCGTCAGAGCGCTTTTGCATCGTCTCCTCGAGCGCATTGACACGAGGGACAATACTACGGGCACTCTGGAGGAGCCGGCTCCCTCCGGCAAAAAACTTCTTGAAACCGAGCATTGCGGGCTCATGGTAGCACGATGACGCTTCACGTTCCCAAAAGAAAAACGCCCCCGTGAGATGGCGGCTTCGCCTATCTCACGGGGGCGTTTCGAAGCAACATTATCTGCGGCGTCGTGTGCTCTTCTTCGCCTTTTTCGCCTTTCGTCTTTTTGCCATGATGGTGTTAGTTGGAGAATAAAGACTCGTAGTGCACTCGACGCCCGACCCGAACGGATGCGTTGTGCGAACATCCGTTCAGCGCCGCAATACAAGCTTTCTGCATTATGGAACGTTTATAAGGACGCACAACGACATGGCGCACGATACTGTGGATAACATTTTGAACGGAAGATTTCCGCGCGATGCGCGTTACGCGTGCGAGAGAATTTTTTTCTCTGCACCAAATCCCGTTCCACAAAATGGCATAACGATTCGAGCGCGGAGAACATGGGTGAAGAGACTCTACAGCAGTGTGCGGTGTGTGGCGCATGTCACGCGCGCGAAAGGCGAGCATCGTGCTCCGCAATGCCATTTTGTGGAAACGGGACAAAGAGTCGTACCTCCGGACTAATGTTGATGCCAGTTTTTTCACGAAGCAGGCGCGCGACATGCGCCGCGAGCGCATACACGTCTTCCGACCGCGCGCCGAACTCGGCCGCGATGACCAAGGGCTGCTTCTCCCACAGGAATGCCTTTCCTTCCCGCATACCTTTCACGGAAAGCACTTTGTCAAAGAGCCACGCGAGCGGCACCTTGACACCTCCTTCGGGAAGCGCAAAAAACGGCATCTCGGGATAGCGCGCGGCAAGAACGGAGCGTTCCGCTTCTGAAACGATTGGGTTCAAAAAAAACGATCCCGCCGTGCCGAATGCGGAAAGTGGCGGAAATTTACCCTTCCGGATGTCTATGACCGCGTCACGGATCGCACGGAGCGGGGACGTCCCGCCCTGAAAGCGTTTTGCAAGATCGCGGTATGTGATGTTCGGCCGCGCACTCGCCGAGAGTACGAGAGTGATTGTGGTCACGAGGTATCGGTCAGTTTCTTTTTTGAAAATGCTCGTCCGATAGCCGAACCCGCACTCCGCAGGCGCGAACGTGCGCATGGCCATGGTTGTCGTATCGAAGGCCCTGACTGATGCAATGCACTCGCTGACCGCGGCACCGTACGCGCCAATGTTCTGGACAACCGACGCGCCCACAGTGCCGGGAATGCCCGAGAGATTCTCAAGTCCCCACCATCCTTCGGAAACCGTCCGATCGACAAGTGAATCCCACGAGAGTCCCGCGTCAGCGGAAATAGTAACTTCGGTGCCTGTTATCGCGACCGTGAGCTCTTTCATGGAAAGACGAACGAAGGCGGCCAAGACTCCGGAATCCGGTGCGCAGAGGTTGGAGCCGTCGCCCAAAGGAATGAGTGGAAGGTTTTCCTTCTTCGCGAACGAGACGGCATGTATGATATCGGCTTCATCATGAACGGAAAGCAAAAACCGCGCGGGTCCTCCCGTGCGGAATGTGGTCAACGTCGAGAGCGGAATGTTCTCTTCAATATCCATAGAACGTCATCCCCTTCAGGAAAAAGACCGAGCTCTTCCGGCGAGGCGGTTCTCCGCATTCTACGACCGACGGGTGCGAGCTCCAAGCAAAAATCTATGTGAGTGCTACCGCCGGCCG
>CAZVGP010000041.1:2548-5001 GCA_964626715.1 uncultured Candidatus Saccharibacteria bacterium | reverse complement strand
GCAAAGAGCGCGAGCCCGCAGACGACGAGAATGCCTCCCGCGAGAAATGCCGCCCCCGGACCGTACGCCTGCCACAAATATCCTCCACCGATGCCGGCGAGCAAGGCGCCGAAGCCGACTGCGGCATTGAGAAGCCCGAGCGCTCCTCCGCGAAGCCTCTCTTCCGTGAGCTTCGAGGCGAGCGAGCGCTGCACGCCGTCGGTCAATGCCGGAAAAAATCCGAGGACGAAAAAGCTCCCCGCGAGCGCCCACGCGCTCGCGGACTGGTACAAAAGAACATAGCTCGCGAGAAGGACGAGATAGCCCGCGGCCATGACCTTCCGCGTGCCGATCTTGTCGCTCACCGAGCCCGCCGTCATCGAGAACGCGGCGTATGAGATGCTGTAAATCATGTAGAAAAGCGGAACGTCCGCCAGAATAAGACCGACCGACTGGGTCTTCAAGAGCATGACGGCGAGCGGCAGGCTCCCGAGCGAAAGCACGAAAACCGAGAGAAGAAAAAACTTGAATCGTGGTGGAAGCTGCCGTAAAGAATCAAGGATGCCGGCGCGAGCACGCGACACGGAAACAGCGACGTCCGAGATGAAAAAAAGCGTGAGGAGCGCGATGATGCCGACCGCAAATGAGCTCAAAAACACCATGTCGAATCGAGCAGGAAAATTCCGAAGGATGAGGTATGCGACGAGGGGCCCGAGAATAGAACCGAGCGTGTCCATCGCGCGGTGGTAGCCGAACGCTTTCCCCAATTCTTGTTTTTCTATGGAAAGGGAAATAATCGCGTCTCGCGGTGCATCACGCAGTCCCTTCCCCACTTTGTTAAGAACCAAAAGGCCGAGAGCGCCGCTTACCGTCGAGACGAAAAGGTACAACGGACGCGTAAGAACGCCAAGTATGTACCCGACGACGACGAGGGGCTTCCTGCGCTGAAAGTGGTCCGAGAGGTTGCCGGAGTAAATCTTGAAAAGGTTCGACAGACTTTCAGCGATCCCATCAACGAGTCCCAGCGACTGCGCTCCGGCATGAAGGACTGACGTGAAGAATGCGGGAAACACCGAAAATACCATCTCTGAAGAGAAGTCATTGAAAAGGCTCGTGAGCCCGAGAAAGAATATGTTCTTCGGGAGACCGAAAATCCTTTTATCCACGTACGGAAATGATAGCACTTGCGCGCATCACTCACATCGGCGCGTGTTCAACCTTTTGTCTGTGTCGAAGAGAGAAGTTTTCTGGGCCGTATGAAGAGAAGATAGAGCACGGCGATGTACGCGAGCATGAGCGCGAGGCGCGGCGCGCTGAAGCCCTGGTCCACGCCGAGAAGCCCCTGGAGCATATGCCCCGCGAAACTCTCTTCGCCGGGGAGAAACGTGAGATGGAACGAGAGCATGTTCGAAAGCTCGATGCCGAAGTGCGTCGCAAGGAGTTTCGTCACACCGATTTGCGTTAATGATGCGCCGAGAACGACGATGAGATACTCCGTGGCACGAAACACCTTCCCCACCGGAAGCCGGGTGTATGCGAAAAACGCGAGCATGCCGAGAGCGGATGCCGCCGTAAAGCCGATGAGAAGCCCGATGATGTTCTGCAGAAACGCCGAGAACAGGGAAACGCTCGCCGTAAAGAGCGCGATCTCGAACCCTTCACGGACGATCAAAAACGCGATAGTGAAAAAGAGCGTCACATCAAAGACGCGCTCCTCGAGCTTCCGCTGCGCGTTCGAGATCATCCCCGCGCGGCTTTTGTTCATCGTACCGTGCAAGGAAAAGACGACGTAGGCGATGAAAAGCCCGGAGAATATCAGAAGATAGCTCTCGAGGAAATCCGCATTTCGCTCGGTGAGGATGCCGCGCGCTTGATCGCCGAAAAAATACGTCCCGCCGATGAGAAGGAGTGACACCGCGATGCCGCAAAGAGCGGCGAGCGTTATCTCGACTTCCTTCTTCAGGCCGAGTTTTCTCGAAACGCCTAAGAAAACACCGATGATAAGGAAAGCCTCAAAGAATTCCCGGAAAGCGATAATAGCGGTCGTGAGCATGGGCAAGAAATTGTAACACAGGATACTGATGCAGGTTATTTCTTCCCTTTATATACGATACATACGTCGTACCACGCCGATGAAGGAGAGGCGTGAGCATAGGCTATTGATGAGCAATGACGAGCGTACGACGAATAGAATCGAATTCTTTGAGAAGCGCTCCTCTGTTGAACTCGCGCACGGCGCCCGGGGTATAGTTTTCTATAACGCCGTAGTGGACGAAATATCTGACCGCGATGCAGGGATTCGTGCCGGAAATGGCGTAGACGGTTTCTTCATAGCGGTTGCCCGCGCCAGCGCCGGTTGAGGATGCGACAGAATAATTGGTGCCCCCGTCTGTCACGGCGCGGGCAATCGCTCCCGAATCATCAAGAAAAAGCTTTGCGGTACAGGTTGCGGCTTTCGGAATCTCTTCGACGCT
>CAZVGP010000041.1:0-2448 GCA_964626715.1 uncultured Candidatus Saccharibacteria bacterium | reverse complement strand
AGAACCTGTCGAAGACTCGTGTACTTGTTTGCCGCGTCCCACACCAAGTACGACTGCAAGCCGGCGTCCGCGGTGGCCTGGATCTGGGCTGAAACCATCGCGGGCGTGTATGTCACCGGGTAGTCGAAGCTCTGGAGCCAGGGGCGGATTATCGCCGCGGGATAGGTCGTTTTGGTGTACACGCCGGAGAATTTCTGTTCGGTCGTCGTGGCGGCAGTTTTCGTCGCTGGGACAAAGACCGTTTTCATGATCGGCTCCTCCCCAAGCGCAGCGACGGTCGTGGTCGCGGCCTCGGCACGTTCAACCGCGCTCGTAAGCGATGCATAGACGATCTTGTACGGGTCGCTATTGACGTTCTCGAGACCGAGAAAGCCGCTGTTGTAGTGAGACGGGTAGACCATCGGATCCACGAAATCGAAGTACGGAAGCGCCCGCTCGAGTATCTGCCCGATGCCGAGGTCGTCCGTGTGCACGGTGACGTAGCCGAACAAGTCCGCCGAGATGACGGCACCGGTCGGCTTCACTCCTTCCGAGAGGTACTGCAAGAATTTTTCGAGGGCCTCGGCCTTGTTCGGATTCTGGTAGACCGCCTCGGCAATGGGGCCGTCAGACGGATAGCGGATGTAGTCATAATTGAGCTCGTCGAATCCGATGTCGCGGTACGCGACCTTCGAGAGTTCCACGATGTAATCCCAGAAAGGCTTAGAGGAGACGTCAACGAAGGAAAGGCCTCCGTAGTTCTTCCAGACGCCGCCACGCTTGTCCTCAACCGCTTCGCTCGGGTGTTCCTTGGTGTACGTCGGGTCCTGAAAGACGGTGATGCGGCCGATGACATAGATTTCCTTATCGTGGAGAGACGCGACAAATGCTTTCATGTCCGCGGCGCCGCACTGCTTCGAAACATTCGCGGAGAGCAAGGGGTCATCGGTCGGAAACGCAATGCCGCCCGAGTAATCCTTGATGTCGATGACAACGGCGTTCAAGCTGGTATCCTCGATCAGTTTCACCAGAGAGTTGCGCAAGGAAGGCGTGCCGGCCGCGCACTGGCTCATGTAGATGCCGTTCACGGGGTCCGGCGTTTTTACGTGCGTCGCTTCAGGAGGTTTTGGCGCGAGAGGCGCGTCCGCGAGCACATGCGGAAGCCCCGGCGAAAGGTGCCACTGCCCCGGAATGACACCGGCAAAAACACCCGCGGCAATTACTGCGAGCCCGATGATGAGAGGTATCGGCGCTTTCTTAAGGTGATGGGTTATGCGGATATGATGGGCGGTTTTCGGCATACGCGTCGGTTTTGTGTTCACCGGAAAGCGCGCGCGTGAGCCACAATCGCTCCTGACGGACCAGAAAGCCGAGCACCATCACGAAAAGGCCGAAGAGGACCGCAAGCACGGTTTTCGTCCCAGTGGGAAAACCCGTGAACGGCAGAAATGCGCTGAAAAAGCCGAGGAGGATGATTCCAGCACCTTTAGACATCCGCAAATTGTATCATAGAGGGTCGTTTACTGGCGACGTAGAGCGAGTGAAGTGAACAGGTACTCATGTTCACTGCCGAGCCGAGGAGCCAGAAAAGGTACAACGCCACGGGGCGTGCCCCGTGGGAAGCATTCGCGAAGCGAATTCCTCCAAAGCGCGGGGGCGTGCCCCCGCATACCTTTACCCCGTTGTGAAACATGACGTTGTTGTTTTTGCGCCTTTTGTTATATACCTTATTTCAAAGAAAACAGAAAAAACCTTGCTGAGTATCAAGAGAATGTACAAAACCATCAGGCGCAACGGCAATTTCTACAACGAGGCGAGAACGACCACAAACTCGCCCTTGCCGGAAATCTCTCCTTTTTCCATGCGGAGAGCCGTTTCTTCGACAGTTCCCGCGGCGATTTCCTCGAAGAGTTTTGTGATTTCTCGGGCGATAACGATGTGCCGCTTCGGCGTGCGTTTTGTGAGTTCAGCGAGAAGTTTCTGTATGCGATACGGTGATTCGTAGAGGACCACCGTGCGCTTCGTGGCAGCAATCTCGTCGAGAAGTTTCTGACGACCTTTTTTGTGAGGCAGGAATCCCAAAAAAAGGAATTCGTCCGCCGGGATTCCTGATGCCGAGAGTGCGGCTGTCACCGCTGAAGGGCCCGGAATCGGCACGATGGCATTTTCACCGCAGCGCTCACGAACGAGAGAAACAATAAACGCGCCCGGGTCGGAAATTCCCGGCGTGCCTGCGTCAGTGACGAGAGCAACGCGCTCGCCGCGCTCAACCATCTCGACTACTTTCTCGAACTCCCGCCGCGGCGAGCGCGCATGAAGGGAAAACAGCGGCTTTCGGATGTCGTAGCGGTTCAGAAGTTTTTTCGTGACGCGCGTGTCTTCCGCGACAATGCGGCTAGCGCCTTTCAAGGTCTCAAGCGCGCGGAGCGTGATATCCCCGAGATTTCCTATCGGTGTCGCGATGACAAA
>CAZVGP010000040.1:2713-5099 GCA_964626715.1 uncultured Candidatus Saccharibacteria bacterium | reverse complement strand
GCCTGTTACGACGTGAAGCCGTAATCCCGCTCTCCCGAAAAACCCCCCGTGAGATAGGCGAAGGCCCGTGAGATGCAGCTTCGCTATCTCACGGGCCGAAGCCGCCATCTCACGGGGAGTTTTCTTTTTGCAGGATATAATTCGTCCATGCTCGCGTGGCTCCCGCTGTTTCTTTTTTTTCTCGGCCTTTCTGTCGGGAGCTTCGTCAATGTCCTCGTGCTTCGCTTCGGATTCGCAGAGCGCTCCGCTTCGCGCTCTCGCTGCATGGCGTGCGAGAGGGAAATCCCCTGGTATGACCTTCTGCCGGTCGTTTCTTTCGTAGCTCTTTCCGGACGCTGCCGCTTCTGCGGCAGCGCGCTTTCGATCCAGTATCCTCTCGTCGAGCTTTCGGTCGGCGCACTCTTCATGCTCTCCTATCTCGCCGTACCGCCCCTCGTCTCATTCTGGTCCGTCATCGCATTCATCGCGCTTCTCGCATTTCTTGCGGCACTCACGGGCCTCGTGGCCTATGACATCCGCCACACGCTCGTGCCGCTCCCGTTTATCTACGCGGTCGTTGCTTTTGCTTTGGTTGCGTCGCTTGCGCAGAGCCTTTCGGTGCATTCGCTTGCGCCTCTCATCGACAGCGCGCTTGGTGGCGTTGCGCTTTTCGGGTTTTTCATGGCTGTCGTTCTGGTAACAAAAGGGCGGGGCATGGGGACGGGCGACGCGTATGTTGCCGGCGGCATCGGGATACTCCTCGGCCTCTTTCGCGGCATCGAGGCGGTCATGTTCGGGGTGTGGAGCGGCACCGCTATCGCGCTCGTAGTGCTTCTCTTATCCTCTGTTTTCAGAAAAACGCGATTGTTTCCGGAGAGCCTGCACGTTACGATGAAAACGGAGTTGCCGCTTATCCCGTTTCTCGCATTCGGCACGGCAGTCGCGCTCTACACGAATCTCTCGCCGCTCTCGGCGGCGGCATGGCTTTCGGGCCTCTTCTTTCAGCACCCATGAATACGGTTTCTTCGGCACAGCGCGCGTTCACCCTGTTAGAGAAGTTCTCACCGGGGCACATGCAAACCTCTCTTCGCAAAGGCATTTTCAAGCTTCCACTGAACTTTCAACGCCGTTCTCTAACGGGGTTCACGCTCATCGAGATGTTGGTCGTGATGTTTATCTTTACGATCATCACCGGCGTCATCCTCGCGAACCACGCGCGCTTCAACAGCTCTGTCTTGCTCGGGAGCCTCGCCTATAACGTAGCGCTCTCTATCCGGGAAGCGCAGGTGTACGGCCTTTCGGTGCAGCCGTTCGGGGCGAACTTCGAAGTTGGGTACGGGGTGCATTTCTCCGCCCCCGACAGGTACGTATTTTTTGCTGATACGAATGTGAGCAAGCGGTATGAAGCGGGGACGGATTCGATTGTACAGACCTATACAGTGGGCCAAGGACATACGGTGAAGCGCTTCTGCGGCACTCTCTCCGATGGCTCGTCGCAGTGTTCCGATTCCCCGTCGAATCCGATCCACTCGCTCGACGTTGTCTTTTTCCGCCCGGACCCGGACGCAAATATCTCTTCGGAAAATCCGGGCTTTTACTCGGGTGCCCTGGTCACGGTTGCGTCGCCCTCTGGCGAGACGCGCACGATCACGGTTCAGTCGACGGGGCAGATTTCAGTTACGAATCCATGAGAAACACTCCACAAACCCTGCATGCGAAAGACCACTCCGGGCGCATGCCCCAGGTCTCAGTCTTTCGCATGCAGGGTTTGCTCCACAAAGACCGTGTGAAAGCCCGAAGGGCTTTCACACTGATCGAGATGATGGTCGCCGTATCGATCTTCGCTATCGTCATGCTGGTCGGCGTCGGCGCGCTCCTCTCCTTGATTCAGGCGAATGCTCGCGCGCAGGCCATCAACTCTGTCATGAACAACTTGAACGCCGCCTTGGAGAGCATGTCCCGCACCATCCGCGTCGGCACCACCTACCACTGCGAGACCTCTCCGGTTCCGCCTCCGCCCTCGGTCCTTGCGATGGCGAAGGACTGCGCGGGGGGCGGAGGCGTACTCTTGGCATTTGAAGGCTCAAACGGGAATCCCAATGATGCGAACGATCAGGTGGTCTATCGCTTGAACGGCAAGCAGCTCGAGCGCTCTCTTCTCGCCGGGGTGAACGGCTCGTTCGTCGCCCTCACTGCTCCTGAAGTGTCAATAGATCAGTTCAACTTCTACGTCGTCGGCAGCGCCCCGGGCGACGGGGTACAACCGCGGGTCCTTGTCCGCATCCAGGGTTCCGCGCAGGTGCCGGGAGGAAAGACGACGTTTACTGTGCAAGCGAGCGTCGTAGAGCGGTTGTTGGATATATGAAAAATACTCCACAAACAGCTTGTCCAAAAGACCGCTCCGGGG
>CAZVGP010000040.1:0-2613 GCA_964626715.1 uncultured Candidatus Saccharibacteria bacterium | reverse complement strand
TTGCCCAAGTCTTAGTCTTTTGGACAAGCTGTTTGCTTCGCCACGGGAGGAAGGAAGTACGGCGGGGGTTTACGCTCATCGAGACGTTCGTGGCTATTTCCGTGTTACTTGTTTCACTTGCGGGGCCTCTCTCTGTCGCGGCACAGGCCCTCAAATCCGCCTACTATGCGCGGGACGAGATCACCGCCTTCTATCTCGCGCAGGAGGGGTTGGAGTATGCGCGGGCGGTGCGGGATCAGAATTACCTCTCGGGGCAATCGTGGTTGACCGGCATCGATCAGTGCGTGGGCGTTTCGTGCACGGTTGATTTCCCGAATTTCACGAACACGCTATGCCAGAACAATTCCTGCCCGCAGGTTCTTACCGACCCTGCGTCGCTCCTCTTTAATGAAAAAAGCGGTTCCCCGTCGGGATTCACGCGGGTCTTTACGCTCTCGACCGTTCCCAGCAACACTGACGAGATAGCCGTGAAAGTGACCGTGTCGTGGGTGTCCGCGGGCATCAGCCGCTCGTTCCAGCTCTCGGAGCATCTCTTTAACTGGCTATGAAAAAAACTCTGCAAACAGTTTGTCCAAAGGACCACTCCGGGGCGTTTGCCCAAGTCTTAGTCCTTTGGGCAAGCCGTTTGCTTCGTAAAGTCAACGTAAAACCTCGAAGAGGTTTTACGTTGCTTCTTGCGGTTCTTATTTCGAGCATCCTGATTGCGCTCGGCTCAGCGATTTTCGACATCGTCTCGAAGGAGATCGTCCTTTCTTCGTCGGGTCGTGAGTCACAGTTCGCTTTCTATGCCGCAGATACGGGAATCGAGTGCGCGCTCTACTGGGACAAGGAAGGAGCGTTCGCGTCGACCTCTTCTCTAACCGCGGTGTCGTGCGGCGGCGGAAACCCGGCTACGCTCACCACCACTCCGGATTCTCCCGGCAATCCGGTTTTCACGGCGACATTCTCGTTCTCTTTCGACGGCGTTGCGACGAATCCCTGTACCGATGTGAAGGTTACCAGAAGCTACTCACCGACCAAAACCACCATCTATTCCTACGGCCATAACACCTGCGTCATTGCCAATCCCCTGCGTTTGGAACGCGCCATCCAGATTTCTTACTAGTGTCCTAGCCTCTGGCTCGCGGCGCCTCGCTTCGCTACAATACGCCTACTGTGCCTCGTGCCCCAGAAAAAATCCGTGAACGCGTGCAGAAGCTCCGCAGGGCAATCAACCGCTACCGCGAGAGCTATCACACGCTCGACAGGGAAGAGATTCCCGAATCGGCGCGGGATGCTCTCATGCACGAGCTTGCGAAGCTCGAAGAGGAGTATCCAGAACTGCTGACAAGCGATTCTCCAACACAACGAGTCGCTGGAAAACCTCTCCCTGAACTCAAAAAAGTCCACCATGCTGTTTCCCAGTGGTCCTTTAATGACGTGTTTTCCGAAGAGGAGTTTTGCGCGTTTGATGAACGCGTGAAGCGGGGGCTCGAGAAGCGATTCGGCACGCTCGCGCATGTCGCCTACACGTGCGAGCTTAAGATCGACGGCTTGAAGATCGTCTCGACGTACGAGAAAGGGATTTTGAAAACTGCCGCGACCCGGGGTGATGGCACGATCGGCGAAGACGTGACGCACAATGTCCGGACCATTCACTCGATGCCGCTTGCGCTGCCGCGCCCTGTAGACATCGTCGTTGAAGGGGAAGTGTGGGTAAACAAAAAAGCGCTCGCGACGCTGAACGAGAGACGGAAAAAAGCAGGAGAGAGCGTCTTCGCGAATCCCCGGAACGTCGCGGCAGGCTCGATCCGCCAGCTCGACCCGAAAATTGCCGCGTCGAGGCCCTTGAACACCTTCATCTATGATGTGGCGCAGAGCTCGGAGCGCGTGCCGGAGACCCAGTTTCAGGAGCTCGCGTATTTGAGAGCACTCGGTTTCAACGTAAATCCTGAAGCAAAGGAAGTATCCGGCGCGGACGGCGTCATCGAGTTCTGGAAAACATGGGCCGAAAAGAAGAAACACGAAGATTATCTCATTGATGGCGTTGTCGCGAAAGTGAATGAGCGAAAGTATCAGGATGAGCTCGGCTACACGGGGAAAGCGCCTCGATTTGCGATAGCCTTCAAGTTTCCGGCGGAACAGGTGACGACGGTCATCGAAGACATTACGCTCCAGATCGGTCGGACGGGCATCCTGACGCCCGTCGCGCATCTCTCACCGGTTTCTGTCTCTGGCGTCGTCGTCTCGCGGGCGACACTCCATAACGAGGATCAGATACGCCGGCTCGATGTCAGGGTGGGAGACACCGTCGTCATCCAGCGCGCGGGAGATGTGATTCCCGAAGTCGTCAAAGTCCTTCCGGAGATGCGCCCGAAAGGCGCAAAACCATTCGTGTTCCCGAAGAAAGTGCCGGAGTGTGGCGGCAGTGGCGCGATTGAGCGGGTTCCCGGCATGGCGGCGTGGCGGTGCCACAACAAAAATTCTTTCGCGCAGGTACGGCGGCGTTTTTATCATTTCGCCGGCAAGCACGCCTTCGACATCGAGGGCTTGGGCCCGAAGACCGTGGATCTCTTGATGGAGCAAGGGCTTCTTTCCACCTATGCTGACATCTTTACGCTGACCGAGGGGGAT
>CAZVGP010000039.1:3042-5339 GCA_964626715.1 uncultured Candidatus Saccharibacteria bacterium | reverse complement strand
ATAAGGCTAACCGCGAGCTTGATATTCATAGTCTAACTATAGCTTATTTGCGCGATGAGATGATGCCGGTAGCAACATTCTGCGGCACGACTTCATAGTGGTCGAATTCCATGGTCATCGCGCCGCGACCTTCGGTCATGGAACGCAAAGCCGTCGTGTAGCCGAACATCTCCGAGAGGGGTACTTTCGCGTGCACAACTTTCGCGAGGCCTCGCTCTTCCATGCTTTCTATCTGCCCGCGTTTGCTGGTCAAATGTCCGGTAATGTCGCCCATGAATTTCTCCGGAATCACTACCTCCACTCTCATGATGGGCTCGAGCAAGACCGGCTTCGCGCGCTGCGCGGCATCCTTGAACGCCTGCGATGCTGCGATCTTGAAGGCGATTTCTGAAGAGTCCACGTCGTGGTACGAGCCATCGAAGAGATTCACGGAAATGTCCACCATCTTGAAGCCCGCAACGATGCCGCGCTCCATCGCTTCCTTGATTCCCTTCTCGACCGCAGGAATATACTCCTGCGGAATGACGCCTCCTTTGATGTTGTTTACGAATTCGAAATGGTCCTCGCGCTCGACGTTCTTTGGAATCTTTTTTCCAGGCACCACAGGCTCCATCGGTTTGATGCTCAAGACCACATGGCCGTACTGGCCGCGGCCGCCGGTCTGCTTGATGTACTTATGTTCCGCTTCCGCTTCTTTCTGGATGGTTTCGCGGTACGCGACCTGCGGCTTGCCGGTATTGGCGTCGACATTAAATTCGCGCTTCATGCGGTCAACGATGATTTCCAAGTGAAGCTCCCCCATGCCCGAGACGATGGTTTCCAAGGTTTCCTGATCGGATGAGACGCGGAAGGTCGGGTCTTCGTCGGAAAGTTTTTTGAGAGCCATACCCATCCGCTCCTGATCAGCTTTCGTCTTGGGTTCGATGCGCATCGAAACCACGGGCTCGGGAAATTTTATCTCCTCGAGAATGATAGGGTTTTCTTCGTCGCAGAGGGTGTGAGATGTTTTCGCATCTTTGAGGCCCACCGCCGCGGCGATTTCTCCGGAAAATACTTCCTTCACCTCCTCGCGCTTGTCAGCTTGCAAGCGAACGATGCGCCCCAGACGCTCTTTCGTTCCCGTTGACGAGTTATAGATGTACGAGCCCGCCGAAACGATGCCGGAGTAGACGCGGAAAAATGTAAGCGCGCCCACGAACGGATCGGTCTGGAGTTTGAACGCAAGCGCACAAAACGGCTCGTCGTCTGCCGCATGGCGCATGACCGGCTCGCCCGTTTTCGGATTGATGCCTGTTACCGGAGGAATGTCCAAAGGAGACGGAAGATAGTCAACAACAGCATCGAGAATGAGCTGCACTCCTTTATTTTTCAAGGCAGAACCACACAGCACAGGCACAATAGAGTTTGCGATGACGGCCTTGCGGAGTGTGACTTTCAAATCAGCGAGCGGGGGCTCGTTCCCTTCGAGATACGCATGCATCTGGCGCTCATCTTCGGAAACTATTTTCTCGACAAGTTCGGCACGATGCTTTTCGATCTCCGCTTTCAGGTTATCCGGCGGCGCTTCGCGCCGGATTGTCTCTCCCATCTCGCCGTCGAAATAAATCGCTTCACGCGTTAGAAGGTCAACAACCCCTTGATGGTCGCTCTCTTCGCCAATAGGAATCTGCATCCGGACAGCACTTTTCGTGAGGCGGTCCAGTATCGAGGCATAGGAGCGCTCGAACGATGCGCCAGTCCGGTCTAGTTTATTTATAAAGCAGATTCTCGGCACCTTGCTTTCGTCCGCATAACGCCAGTTCGTTTCGGACTGCGGTTCGACGCCGGCAACGCCGTCAAAAACGACGACCGCCCCGTCCAGAACGCGAAGCGAACGCTTCACCTCGACCGTGAAGTCGATGTGCCCCGGCGTGTCAATGATATTCAATCGGTACTTATCATCTTTTCCGCGTTCGTCGGCGTCTTCGTCCGCATTGGTCCGCGCCGACCGGTAGGTCGGGAGCCAAAAACACGTGATGGCAGCGGCGGTAATCGTGATGCCGCGCTCGCGCTCCTGCTCCATCCAGTCGGTCGTCGTGTCGCCTTCATGGACTTCGCCGATCTTGTGCTGGCTTCCGGTGTAGTACAAAACACGCTCGGACGTCGTCGTCTTGCCAGCATCAATATGAGCAATAATGCCAAAATTTCTAACTCTTTCTAAAGGATAATCACGACTAGTCATAAGTTTAATTTGAAGGACGAGCGTCGATGCCTGCCCCGTTGCAAGCGTGAAGCGCTTTGCAACCGGGGTGGGCGAT
>CAZVGP010000039.1:0-2942 GCA_964626715.1 uncultured Candidatus Saccharibacteria bacterium | reverse complement strand
TACCAAGCGAGATGGGCAAAGGCGCGGTTCGATTCCGCCATGCGATGGACGTCTTCCTTCTTTTTTATCGCGGAGCCTTCGTTTTTCGACGCGGCGATGAGTTCATTTGCAAGTTTCACTGCCATCGGCTTCCCTTTCCCGGAGCGGGCCGCGGCAATAATCCAGCGAAGTGCCAGCGAGCGGCGGCGTTCGGTTCTCACTTCCCGCGGCACCTGATAGTTTGCGCCGCCCACGCGCCGCGAGCGCACTTCAACAGAGGGCGAGACGTTCGTAATCGCTGTTTCGAAAACAACCATCGGGTCGAGGGAAGGGTCGCGCTTTTTTATTTCGTCGAGCGCATCGTAGACAACCGTGCGCGCAACGCTTTTCTTTCCGTCCCACATGATGACGTTTATAAGACGTGCTAAAAGTTCGGAATTATATTTTCCTTCCGGCGGAACGACTCGCACGTGCTTCAGTTTCCTGCGCATGGTTAGTGCTTGTTAGCGAGCAAAGCGAGATTAGAAGCACTTCCACCCAGCCCTCTAAGCATCTTGGCTTCAGGAGCATAGAGGGCTGGGTCTAACGAAATATAATTCGCTTCGCTCATGGTATTTCCTAAGACTTCGACGCTTTCTTAGCCCCGTATCGGGAACGGCCGCGCTTGCGCTTCTCCAAGCCTGCCGCATCCAAACGGCCGCGCACGATCTGATAGCGAAGCGAGACGTCCTTCACACGACCGCCGCGGAGCATCACGACCGAGTGTTCCTGAAGATTATGTCCTTCGCCGGGAATGTAGGCGGTCACTTCCATGCCGTTCGTGAGGCGCACGCGGGCAATTTTCCGGATAGCGGAGTTCGGCTTTCTGGGAGTTTTCGTCGTTACTTTCGTGCAGACGCCACGCTTGAAGGGCGAGGGGTAGAAGGTCGGGCGGTTCTTCAAAACGTTAAAGCCCCGCGTCAAAGCGACGGTCTTTGTTTTCCGGCGCGGTGAGCGGCGGCTGCGCTTCACGAGCTGGTGGATGGTTGCCATTGCTACAAAAAATGCTCGCAATCGAGCATGAAGATTGTACTACGCACTGCCGGAAAACACAATAGTTTAGAGGCCTGTAATCAAAACGAAAAGCCACTGCACGACACCCGAAAGAAACGGCCAGAGAAGATAGATTGCAAGAAGCCCGATTATGATGAGACCTAAGGGGCCGAACGCGTAGACCGAGCGCTCGAAGCCGCCAAACGCCATGCGCGCCTGAAGCGGAAGGAGAGAGCGCAGCACTTTGGAACCGTCGAGAGGCGGCACGGGGATGAGGTTGTAGAGCGCGAGGACGAGGTTTGTGTATGTCGCGGTTACGAAAATAGACAAAAGCACGTCGGAAGATGCGGTAACGCCCAATCGAATGAGAAGCCCGAAAAAAATCGCGATTGCGACATTCGTTGCCGGTCCCGCAACAGCAACCAGCGCTTCTCCCCACCTTTGGTCCCGAAGATTGTATGGATTGTACGGAACCGGTTTCGCCCAACCGATGAGAAAGGGCGAATGTGAAAGTGCGAGCATGCCGGGAATGATGATGGAGCCCACCGGATCTATGTGCGGTAAAGGATTCAGTGTGAGCCGGCCCGAGTAGCGCGCCGTCGGATCGCCGAGCCAATCGGCGACGTAGCCGTGGGCAACCTCATGAAGGATGACAGAAAGGATGACAATGACGATCAGAAGAAGCATCACAGAATGATACACTCGGAGCGGAGGTATGGCGAGACAGCGTGGATTCTGGAACCGGCAATATGCCCGCCCGACGCATCTCGCGCTCTCGGACGAGCCGGCGGAGGATTTGGTGAAATTCACGCGGTGGCTTGAGCGGAACTATGGTCGGAAATTCTTGAACGTAACGACACAGGCACTCGACCTCGGGTGCGGCAACGGCCGGAATCTCATCTTTCTCGCAAAAGAGTTCGGCATGCGCGGCGTCGGGTACGACGCCGCGCAAACAGCAATAGCACAAGCAAAGAAAAATTCGCAGGGCCTGCCGATACAGTTTTTCGTCCGCTCTCTTGCCGAGACGATTCCCCTTCCGGACGCATCGGTCACACTTGCTTTGGACATGATGAGCTCGCACGTGCTCCGGCAGGCCGAACGCGAGCATCTGCGAGCGGAGGTCTTGCGCGTTCTTAAACCCGAAGGATGGCTCTTTTTCAAATCATTTCTTCTTGAAGAAGATGTGCACGCGAAGCGGCTCCTCAAAGAGAATCCGGCGGAGGAAGAGGGCATGTACATTCACCCCGAAATCGGCGTTGCCGAATACGTATGGACCGAAGAAGCTCTGCGGGAGTTTTTTGCCTCGCCTCGCCAAAGTTCTAACGGCGGCGGGAGCCATTTCACGCTTCACAAGATCGAAAAATCTCACAAGCATCGCCACGCAGACCGAACAGCATGGAAACGCAGGACGGTTTGTGCGTACTTGGAAAAGAACTGAACTCCGTGGTATCGTAATCCCCTTATGGCTAAACAATGCGCCGTTACCCCAGTAGCAGAACCTTCGGTTCGCTACGGGGCAAGCCGGAAAATCTTTGTGCGGCTGTAAACAGAATATGGCAAAACAGTGCGCAGTAACGGGCAAATCAACTTTGATGGGAGGGCGCTATTCGAATAAGACCCGCGCGACGCAGTTCAACCCCGGCGGCAAAGTCCGAAGAAAAGCGAATCTCCAGAAACACAAGATTTACGTGCCGGAGCTTAATAAACACGTCTCTGTCATCCTCTCCGCTCGCGCCCTAAAAACTATCGGCAAGCGCGGCGCGTACCAGACTCTGAAGAAAGCGGGGGTAATATAAACTGAACCAAAAACCTCAATGCTCAGAAACACGGAGCGTTTTCCCGTCTGAAACGAATGAAACCGTTCCATTTTCGCACGTGTCGAAAAACTGAGCACCGACATCTTGAAAGCGCGCGATGACCTCCGGCGCGGG
>CAZVGP010000038.1:0-5593 GCA_964626715.1 uncultured Candidatus Saccharibacteria bacterium | reverse complement strand
CGGTTTCCATTCTCGCAGTCGTGACGGCGACGTTTTGCGGCACGGCGTTTTGTCCGGAATCGGCAAACCAACCGAACCAATCGATTACTGCTCCGTCAGGTCCCCCCTCCTATCCTTGAAAGAAAGTTTTTTCGACTGATTTCCAAGCTTCAGCTCACCGGGTTTGATAGATCAAGAAAAGCTTCGTAGTGGGCAGGAGAGGACTTGAACCTCCACTCCTTGCGGAACATGGTCCTAGTCCCACCTATGGCCTGCCTGCGGCATCGGCCATTCCCGAAGCGGAACCGGAAGAAAATCAAAGCAGTTTGATTTTCTTCCATGCGCCTTCCTTGCAAGGTGCTGGGGAGAGGATTCGAACCTCCATGGGTTACCCCGCTTGCTCCTAAGGCAAGTGCGTATAGCCGATTTCGCCACCCCAGCGCTTACAGGTACGTTGTAGCAGTTTTACGCTTTCTTTTCAAAAAATACTTCGCCCGAACATGGTAGATCGATCTCAGGATCTTTATTGAGTCCTTTTTTCCGAACGTGAGATTAGACACCGAGCTCCTTTGGTCCCTTTTTATCCAGCCGCCGCCGGTTCTTATGTGTTTGTGTATCCGAGCATGGATCCAGGTCAGGAATTCAGGGCTTCCGGAAGAGAGACGTACGCGCAGTTGCATATTCCTGCTTTCAGGATGAGTGAACTCGTTGATATTCCCGTCTCCGTCTATGCACCCTCTGAGAAAATCAACGAAATATATGTCAGGTACTTTGATTTCTTTGATTGTTTTTGATTTTGCGGGCGAAAGCCCTATAGCAAGCAGAAAATCGTAGAAATTTTTCGAGCCGAATTGGATAACGTAGTATCTTTTTTCTCCCAATGACGCGCCTCGCGCTTTCCGTCCTATCCTGTTCGATAGTCCTAGAATCTCTTTGCACATATCTATAATTTCCTTATCTTTTGACGTTAAGTTGATATGTCGCATATCAGGAGAAAGATTTCCGTCGGTAGCGATGAGGCCGATAAGATACGCAAGATCACGATTCCAATCGGTGTCTATATATTTTAGGAGCTTGTATAGAACAGGGGCAGCTTTAGACTAGTGAGGTGTCTCCTTCTAGGCGCCTTTTAAGGGGAAGCAAGCTGGCGAATCGCAAAATCTCTGCGCTCGTCAGGTACTTTGCACTTGAAGTTCCCTCGTCGCGCGCCGCACGAGAGCTGGGGGTGAACCGGCATACGGCAGATCGCGTGTACACGGAGCTCAGGAGGCGCATCGTGCGCTTCTGCGAACGGAACGCGCCCACAACCACGGGCGAGCACGAAGTCGACGAGAGCTATTTCGGTGGGTATCGCAAAGGGAACCGGGGGCGCGGCGCTGCCGGGAAAATCATTGTGTTCGGCCTCCTGAAGCGGAATGGCAAGGTGTACACCACGCCCGTCCCTGACGTGTCGGCCGCAACCTTGCGGGGCATCATCCGCTCGCACGTGCCCGAAGGCTCGACCATCTATTCGGATTCCTTCCGCGCGTACGACGGCCTCATCACGGACGGGTACAAGCACTATCGCATCAACCACTCCATCGAGTTCGCCCGCGGCAAGCGGAACCACATCAACGGCATCGAGAACTTCTGGGGCTATGCGAAGACCAAGCTCCGCAAGCACTATGGCATCAGCCGCAACCGCTTTTTCCTGTATCTAAAAGAGATGGAATTCCGCTTCAATCACCGCAACGAAAATATCGAGCTTCTGCTTCGCAAAATCCTCAAATCAAAGAAGCTGTCCTAGACAAGCTCCATATTTTATTCTTCTAGTCATAAAACTGTTTACTAGCGGACGCCATTCATCCCCGCGGCAAGCCGCGGGGATGAATGGCGTCATGTAAGTAGTGCGCCCGGTGGGCGCACCCTCTCCAGAAAAACACCACGGTGGCTGCGCGCGAAAAGCCCCGAGGCTTGCCTCGGGGGTAGACGGGCGGCCTGTTTTACAGTATACCCTAAGCCACATAGCGCCTGCCATTTACACTTGCAATACCAAAGGAGAACAACAAAAATTAAGGGGATAGCACAACACAGCGAAACAACGCTCGCCCAAAACCATGTCCGCTTGAATACCTCTTTTGGGTTCATAATTGTTTCGCGGCAGTCCAGACAATGCCGTCTTTTTGGTGATACACAGCCCACGCAAACCACATCGCATGATAGCCAGGGAGTGGCGCCCCACCGTCTGGTTTCACTTCGATGACGCCATTGGTGAGAGCGGCGGCGAGTTTTTCTCCAGCTACATCGATACGCGCGACGACGTCTGGTTTCAGATCGCCCACCTTAAATGCGACCGAATGATCATTGAAATTGACGATATACATTATTTCTTTGGGAGGCAAACGCGTGTCGGTAATCGAAACCGGAAAGTACAGATCACTGCTCTCGTTGTAATTGCCGTAGGGATAGAAAGAATAATCGCGGTGGTAGCCTGTGTCGGCGCTCAACACCTGTGCCTGCGGGTACTGCTCACGTACTGTTTTGAACGAGACGACCTGCGAGGGATATAATGTGAATGTGGTGCCGGTCAGATCTCCCACGACGGCTTCCCCTTGGATTTGGGACCAGAGGCTCTCGGTCGTCTTGTCGTACATCAAAAGATTGGAGTTATAGAGCTTGCCTGAAACGTCAAACTCCTCGGGTGTACCGTTTACTTGCGCTTCATAGACAATCGCCGAGCCACAGAGCGGACAGAATGTAACGACGAGTGGCTTACCGCCGACAGTATCATTGACAACCTCGTGCCAGACAAGAATGTTATACGGATAGAATCTGGCATCGGTTCCGACCGTGACAAGAATGCCGTCCACGTCGTCTTTGATACTCGGATCCGCATTAAAGACAGAGGTAAATTTCGGATTCACCAGCGCAGGAATGCCGTCTTTGCCCGGTCCTCCGTCGAGCACTTGATCGAGCGGGATTGAATGGCGCGCGGTATTGGTCATGAGTCCTTCGCTTCGATACCCGAGGGTGCGCTCTGCGGAGACCGAGGAGGATGCCGCGCTCCCGGATATCGGATTACTCGGCGGCGGTGAACCTCGTTGCAACAACGTAAGCACAGCGAGAGCGACCATGGCAGCAAAGACAACGCCTATCGCGATAGGCGCTTTCATACCCGCGGATGGTCGTGCGGCTTTTGCGCATCAGGATCGACTGCGTGCTTTATGATATCGAGATTGCAGCTGTGATGTTTCTCGCACCAGCTTTTGCATGCCTGCGCGAGTTTTCTGGTCGGGTAGCGCAAGCCGCAGACGGGGCAGAGGTGGGTGCGTGAATCCGTTTTCATGTGCATTACAAGTTTATGAGCGACACAAAGTCCTGTTCGCTGATGTCTCCGGGGATTTTTTTTACGATATTCCCGTTTTTGTCGATGAGTACGTGGTAGTTCGTGTACTGCGCGTTATAGGCCTGTGAAGCGCGGGACTCTGGATCGAGCGCAATAGGGTAGGTAATGCCATATTGCGAAACGAAATGGGAAACAAGCGACGGGTCTTCCTGCAAGTCGATACCAATGACTTCGACTTTACCTTTATATTTTTCATAGAACGCTTCTTGATGCGGAATATCACGCTGGCAATTGGGGCACCACGTCGCCCAGAAGTCGAGAATCACGGGCTCTCTCCCTTTGTAATCGGCGAGCGCTATCGTGCCTCCGCCAAGCTTCTGCAGAGAAAAATCCGGAGCCGTGGCGGGACTGGCGTTTGTTGTAGCGGGACTTGCTGTGGAGGGTCTAGTGGAGGAGAACCCGACAATGACAACAATGGCGAGAATCGCGACTACTCCGATCCAGAGAAAGGTTTTGTTCATAGACTTAAAAATAATTTAGCAACCCTTGATAATTGAGGAACGGAAACAGCCGATATGCGAATCCGATGAATTGGCCCATGGAATTCGTCACAAGGAGGAGCCCAAGCACGATGAGGAGCGCGCCGCTCACGCGCGATACCCACTTGAGATACGGCGTGATGCGCATGATCGCTTTCTCCGCCGTGCCGAGGGCTGCGGCGACGAGCAGGAACGGGATTGAAAGGCCAAACGCAAAGACGCCAAGTAAGAATGCACCGCTCCCGGCGCTTCCTTGCGTGATAGCAAGAAGCAGGATGGATCCTAGTATCGGTCCGATGCACGGCGTCCATCCGGTACCGAATGCCGCGCCGAGCCCGAATGCGTTCAGGTAGCTGCCGCAAGCAAACCGCGTCTTGATATTCAGTTGGTGCTCCATGGAGAGAAGCGGCCACTTGAATGCGCCGAGCATAAAGAGTCCGAAGAGAATGACGAACACGCCGCCGATTCGCGAGAGCCAGAAGCGGTATCCGGGAAAGAGATGGCCCAGGTATCCCGCGAAAACGCCGAACAGGATGAAGATCGCGCTAAACCCGAGCACGAATGAGAGACCGTTGAAGAAGATCCGTGAACGTAACCGGGCGTTGGATCCGAGCGCTTCCTGCGCCGAGGTGCCACTGATGAATCCCAAGTAGGCGGGAACCATCGGGAGCGTGCACGGCGCGAGAAACGTCAGAAGGCCTGCAACGAACGCGGGAATGATGAGTGCGGTCGCATCCATGCTACTTCAGATGGATATCCAGCCACTTCTGTAATGCTGCTTTGTTGAAGCCCACCATGAGTTCGTCTCCGAGCACAATGACCGGCACGCCCATTTGATGTGACTTCTCTACCATTTCCTGCCGTGCCGCTACATCAGTCGCGACGTTTTTATCTTCGTACTCCACGTTGCGTTCCTTGAAGAACTCTTTCGCCTGCTTGCAGTAGGAACAGGTTGGCGTTGAGTAGATTGTTATTTTTTGTGCTTGCATAGCTGGTTATAACGTTTCCAATTAATAATTAGCGGGTCTTATACTCTGTCTGCCCGGATCAGCCACAGATGGCTTTCTCCAGATTATTTACAAACTTGTCTCGAACGAGCTTGTAGCAGATATTCACCCCCATGCGCTCCGAGGTAAGGAGTCCGATGTCTTTCATCATCCGCAGGTGGTGCGAGGTTGTGTTCACGCTTATGTCAAGGCTCCCCGCGATATCAGAAACACAGCCTTCACCATATTCGAAGAGAAAGCAGAATATTCTGATGCGAGTCTCGTCGCCCGCAATCGACAGGAGCCGTGCCCGTTTCACGAGTCCCTGATCGACAGGGATTTTATGATAGCTCCCTGTTTTTTGTTTTTGCTTGAGGCCCGAACTCTTTACGACGCCCATTATTATTATATTACTAGTAATATAGTAATAATAAGTCTACGATTATCAGGAGTCAAGGGAGTTGTTGTGCATTAAAAAATGAGCTAGGTATTGAGAGTCCCAGCGCGCGTTGTTCTCCCTATGAGCACTCGACGCTGTCTTGTCCGCCGCAAGCGGCATGGCTCCGGCTCGGACATGTCGTCACGAATAATTCCTCGCCGCCGCTCGGAATTTTCGCGACCCCAGCTCGCGGTTTTCCGAAGCGGAAAACATCGCTTCGCCTCGGACAAAAGCACAAAGTCCCGCGCAGGCGGGATGTTTGTGTATTTTGTCCGCCCAGTAGGACTCGCCCGCGCCTCTCGCCCTCACCTTCGTTCGGGCTCGG
>CAZVGP010000037.1:0-5624 GCA_964626715.1 uncultured Candidatus Saccharibacteria bacterium | reverse complement strand
AAGCCTGTTCATGTCGCGCAAACTGATTGAACATCTCTTACGTTACCTCGATCTCTCCGGACCAGATCCCCTCGCCGCCCATATCATCCTGGACCTTGCACGCGATACGGAACATCCCCGCTTTGGGAAATTCATACTGCGTCTGTAACGCCGGCTCATTCTTTTGCGAGCGGATGAACGAATAGCCCGGAGTACTCGAAAACTGTTTGCCATAGTCGAAATCCCACTGCACGTTGATGATCTTCGCGCCGACGTTCAGCACCACTGTTTCGCTCACGTCGAACTTGTAGGTCCGCGCCGCAATGCGCTTCCAGCCGACTTCCACTTTCGGCGGCTGTACGAACGTCAGAAAAGTTGCGTAGTCGGCGTGGTCGGTTGAAAGCGCGGCTACGTGCTCACGGAAGCGCGGCGAGTCGATGCGGACCTGCTCCAGCCGGATGAAGTTCAGGTCGGTCTGCTCCAGCTCGCGCAAGCGCTCGGCAGCCTTCACCGCATCGGGCCTAAATGCCCAGGCCAGCATGATCCCATCACGGAGGTTGTCTTGCCGGTAGCGCACTGTTTTACGAATGGCGTTCGCGAAGGCTTCGACATCTTTGGCAGAGACGGCCGTACGCTGACTCGGCTCGCCAGCCCACACCGGCACAGCACCCTTCGTGCCGTGGATGCCCGGCTGCGACCCATCCGGCCTCGCCCCAAAAGCGCGCAACACGAACTCGCGGAACTGCTCAGGCGGCGTCTCTGAAAGCCGCCCAGCCTCGTACACGCCCCAGTGCTCAATGGTGAAATCGGGAACCGGAAGAACTCTGCCAGTTGTCTCCTCGACCAACCTGGCGATTCGGTCGGCCGTGATCGCAACCGCCACGCGCGATTGATCGCACGAGATCCAGCGCCTCCCCAGCCGCTGGGCGACTGCCGCCGTCGTGCCGCCGCCGCAGAAGAAGTCCGCAACAACATCAATTTCGGCGGTATTGTTGGGCTCGTTGGTTGAAGCCCTTATGATACGTTCGAGCAACGACTCTGGCTTTTGCGTTGGATAGCCAATGCTCTCCCCAAAACCTCTCTTGATCGTTGAGATGTCTGCCCACCAATCATTGAGGGGGGCTCCCTCGTTGACATCCAACCATACCCTATCCAAGTCGTCAGGTATTCCTTTGAGTTTCTTGAACACCCCAGGGTTTGTGTCTCTTAGCCTTCGATAAGTAATCCGGCCATTTTTATCGAAATACGGCGCATATCGCTTGATTGTGCTTTCAGAAAGCCCCTTGCGCACAACATTGAATACTCTTTCATTGGTTTTCTGGTAAAGCAAGAGAACGTCGTGCTTTCTCTTGAAGTAGCTTACCGCCTTCCCGCCGACATCTTCATAACACCAGACAGTTTCGTTGACAAAATTCTCATAGCCGAAGATCTTGTCCATCTCCACCTTGATATAATGGCTGGCGTGCCAGTCGCAGTGAACATAGATACTGCCCGTCTTCTTGAGCAGGCGTTTCATTTCGTAAAACCGGGCGTTGAGCCAGACGAGATAACCTGGCATCCCACCTTCCCAGATGTCCGAGAAGGAGCGCAGCTCGTTCTGGTCGCCAAAAATGACATTGTACTGCCGACCGGAGAAGAACGGCGGATCGATGTAGATTAGGTCGATACTCTGGGATGGTAGTTGCCGCATCACATGCAGGTTGTCGCCCCAGAAAAGGCGGTTGGGCTCCAATTTGGGATAGCCGAAGGAGACACGTTCGACCACCTGCGTCGGGAGCATTACCTCCGGGAACAACTTGCGGAACCCCTGCCGCCGATCCCAACCCAGAGGTTCCTTCTCGACTGGGACGCTTCCAAACCGCACTGGCGGCCGCCAAAATTCCTCCTGCTGGTGCAATGCCTCTGGTACTGCCGCATCCGAGGCCATCTCCTCAGGCGGAGCGATGAACTCCCCCTTTTGCGGCCCGACCGGAGCACGGCTTGCATTGTTCTTTTTCTTCGCCATATTTTTTACTTGCTCCTTGAGAGAGTCAACGGATAAACAGTTCGCGAATGATGCGGCTGATACACGACTCTCTGTCCTGCGCGATTTGATGTTGCCAGATGCGGACAACTCGCCAGCCGCATGATCTCAATTTGCGGAAATTTCTCTGATCACGTTTGCGGTTTTCATGCAGCTTCTCCCGCCAAAAGCGCGACAGCTTCTGTTCCCAGGCGGGCAACCGCCATCCGTGCCAGAAATCGCCGTCCACAAAAACAGCGACGTACTCATTGGGAAAAACGATGTCTGGTCGTCCCGGAAGTTTTCGGACATGGCAGCGGAAGCGAATCCCCTTCGCCCGAAGCTCCCGTTGCACGACTTGCTCAAGTGAGCCGTTTTTCAGTCTCACGCGCTTCATCGCACGCGAGCGTTGCTGGGGGGTCAGATGGTCAGCCATAGTTTATGGGTTAGCTTTGCGCGCAACGCGTCATCTATTTGGGTTTGGATAACAGCGTTTTTATTCTTCCTTTTATATTTTCGCGAACGGTTGTCAATTTCTTTTTGGCCATATCCGTTAAAAGAGCCGTATGTGCGACCGCATCTCTCATAGGTTTATATTCGGTGGCATCTCTTGCAAGGCTAGCGTCTTTTATGCGGTCTTTTGGTTTATCAACAAAGTTCGCTAGATCACCCATGTCTAAATAGTTTAGGTCACTTTTTACTTTCCGAATTTCAATGTTTATATTTCCCATGTTTTTACTTTCTGTTTCTTTCTCTTTCCATTTTTTAGCTATCTCTTTTGCTTCTTTGGAAAGGGGCATATTTTTCTCGCGAATATATTTTCTTATCAAGTTTTCTGAAATAAAGCACTCGGCATAAGACTCGAAGTTAAACGCCGCGTCGCCGCTCAAATCAACGACCCATTCATCGACTTTTCCCTTATTTTTTGAACCTTCAGGCAAATCGTATTCCTTTGAAACAACATTATACAGGCCACGCGACGCCCTCTCCTGCTTGGAGATTCTTTCATTCTCAGGGTCTCCCTCATCTCGTTGCTTTATTCGCCACTTATCCCAATCTTCTAAGATCTCAGAAATTGTCCTCTTCAAATTATCGAGGAACTTTTTGTACTTGGGATCATCTGCGACAATCGCTTCACGACTACTGGTGAACCTATCTCTCTCGTCATCAAGTCCATTGAAATGAACCTGCCCATATAAATAACTCTCGACCAGTCTTGCGGTAGGGATGTGCTTTAAGATGTCCCTTTCACGCAATCGACCGTTTACGAAGAGATCGACGCCAACCCGCTCTCCGGTGGTCATTATTTTTAGGTGCCGGGGTTTTTCAACCGATGCAATGAAGCCTGTAGCACCGGCTATTGTTAATTTCCGACTTTCATGCTCGCTTGGCCTTCTAGAAAACGCCTTCTCCAAATCGCGAACAAATGGATCATCTTGATTACCGATTTTCCACAAGAACTGTGTTTTTTCGGCTAGATCGTTCAGATGCTTGTGAGTGATTCTCTCGTCATCAAGGAAAATGTTGAACGATTCATCCAGGAGCGAGAACCGAAAATAAAGTGCGATGATTTTTGCCAGAAATTCGAAGCTACCTCTAATACCTTTTTTGATGTTTTCAAAATGAATGATCGTGCCATGCTTGTGTCCTCGAGTGTGTTTCCCGAAAGTCCTTGTTTCCCAGTTGCCCAAAGGATATTGTTTGGGGGTTAAATCTTCGGTAATGGCTTTATCCAATTTTGAATTGTCAATGGTGCCGCCAACATAGTCCCCGCCTTTCATTTTCGAAATAATGGTGATTTTGCCTGCACAGGACAATAAGGCCAATTTGCCGATCCCTTTTCTGCCGATGAATGGTCTGCCTTTTTTAGAAGAGTTTTTTCCACCTTTCCGTTTTGAATATCCAATTTTCAGAAATTTATTTTGAAAATCATCCGCCGTCATGCCGATTCCATCATCAATTATTGAAAAACTGTTTTTCTTCCGATCGATATAAATCCACACGTTCTCAGCGTCCGCATCCCAAGAATTGGAAATCGCTTCTCCAAGAACAGTCGCAAAACTGCGGTATAAATGTCTCCCCAAGTGGTTCAAAACGCTCAAGGAGATCTCGAACGTAAATGACTCTTTATTTTTCATGCTGTCCCAAATGGATTTTGATCGTGTTGCCAACGACCGCCCCAAGCCTTACGGGCACGGCATTGCCAATCATCCGGCCAATCGTTTTGAAACAGTATTCACCATCCGGTTTTACAAACTCGTATTTTTTGGGGAACGATTGAAGGATCGCACCTTCGCGTAGAGAAATAGCGCGATTCTGTTCCGGGTGACCGAAACGTCCGTTGCCGAAGCCGTAAAACTGCGTCGTGATCGTAGGCGACGGCTCGTCCCACTCCATGCGACCATAGACGCTCGGATAGGTCTTGCCAGTTTTATCCTTGTGACATTTGGCAACAAGTTCGCGAGGCCAATCGCGCCATGTGCCGCCAGGTTTGGAGTGGCGGATACGGCGGAGATTCAATGGCGAGAGATTGATCGAGCGGTGCATCGGGTCGGCGGAACATTCATCGCCAGATTTGAGTCGGGGCAATGAGCGCAAGACGTCTGATACCCTGCGATATTGGTCAGGACGATGGGTCGGCGGAATGAGTTCGATCGGACCGAATCGCGAGGCTACGATAACGACACGGCGACGGTGCTGCGGGATGCCGTAGTCGGGACAATAGACAACGCGCTTTTCTGGATCATCTGTGAAATGGAACCCTTCGTCGGTGAGCGTGTCGAGGAAGTCGTTATAGACAGAATGGCGCTGGAGTTCGGGAACGTTTTCCATGGACACGATGTCAGGTTTCGTCTCGCGGACGAGGCGCGCGAACTGCGGAAGGAGTGTCCATTTCGGATCGCTCTTGTTGTTGAGTCCTTGCGTATATTTGGAAAACGTCTGACAAGGGGCGCAGCCAACCAAGACACGAACACAATTCTTTGAGTAGTGATTGGCAAGCATGGCACCGGTCAACTCTGTCACGGACTGCTTGTAGAATTTGGAGGGCGAGTTGTTGTGCTCGTAAGGAAAGCGGCAAGCCTCGTCGACGTCGTAACCGGCGACCACTTCGATGCCGACGTCAAGCAAGCCGCGAGTGAGTCCACCGGCACCGCAGAAGACGTCAACAGCTACAATGCGATTTGTCAGCGCTTGCCGCATACCAGATCGCCTTCTATGAAATTTAGGATCGGGTCTTGCTTTAACACAATCCAACGCAGCCTCTACCTCGCTTCCTCCGCCACCCCGGTTCATGACGATCCGGATCAATATGAAGGCTCATTCATGGAAGGCCTCCGAGTCCGGTTGGCGACAGTGCCCGCCTTGCGTTAAGGTGGGTGTGCCGAACGGCCGAATTTACGAGGGAGTATAATCTTTTGGGGAAAACAGGTCAAGCTCATGCTCGACGGAGGATCGCGGGACGGGCACGGGACAAGCAGCGACCCTCCGAGCGCCCGGAATGGCCGAAGAAAGTCGGGCGCAACACTCGACTGAACGAGACTTTTTGTTTTTGGCCTTCACTCGGCGCCCCCAGAGGGGGGGCATTTTGTGACTATCGTATCTTGAGGGGGGTGAGGCCACGATTCCGCGAGGGGGGGCGGCC
>CAZVGP010000036.1:2589-5733 GCA_964626715.1 uncultured Candidatus Saccharibacteria bacterium | reverse complement strand
CCCCGTGAGATGGCGGCTTCGGCCCGTGAGATAGCAAAGCTGCATCTCATGAGCCTTCGCCTATCTCACGGGGTCAACCGATTAAGCGGACAATGTCGTGAACGGTCACGACAAGCATGAGCGCGATAAGGAGCGCGAAGCCGAGGGTATTTAACGCATTCGCCACTCTCGCAGGCACGCGCCTGCCGGAAACCGCTTCAACGAGAAGAAGCGCGAGACGGCCGCCGTCGAGCGCGGGAAACGGAAAGAGATTGATGATGCCAAGGTTCACAGAAATAAGCGCGGCAAAAGAAAGCAATGAGCCGAATCCGAAGGTTGCCGCGTTCCCCACGAGGTTTGCGATGCCGACAGGCCCTGAAACTCCGGAGAGACTTGCCGAGAATGTGAACACGCTCCCGATGAGAGAAATGATGCCAAGAAAAACTTCCCGCACGTTCTCTGCTGTCTCGTGGAAACCTGCCGCAAACGATTGAAAAAACGAAAGCCGCAGGGTCCCTACTTCTGCGGTAGCGACGCCAAGCGCTAGCCGATCAGGCTCACCGGGAACAATTCCTTTTGCCGGGTTGAGCGTTACCGAGAGAGGCTTATCAGCGCGCAGTAGAGAAACCGCGACGGAGCCAACCGCAGATTGTACGAGAGCCGGGATCTCCTCCGGCTTTGTGATGTCGCGAGTTTTGCCGTTCGCCGAGAGAGAGACTACCCTATCGCCCACGCGTATGCCTGCTTTTTCCGAAGGAGAACCGGCAATGATCTCGACAACAAGCACGTGGGCATCTGTGATAGCGGCGGGCGGATATCCGCTGTCAGTCGAGGCAGGAACGCCCGCCATGAATGCGACGGATGAAAGGAGAATTGCGATGAGAATATTCATGAAGGGTCCCGCAAAGAGCGTCCCTGCCTGCGCATACTTCGGACGATTAAAAAATGAAGCGGGGTCGTTCTCGGTTCTTTCCCCTTCTGTGACATCTTCGCCATGGATCTTCACAAATCCGCCGAAAGGAATCGCGTTCAGGGTATATTCGGTCTCGCCGATCTTTTTGCCCCACAGGCGCGGAGGAAAGCCGACCCCGAATTCGGGGACTTTCATGCCGAAAAGCTTAGCAATAATAAGATGCCCGAACTCATGCCCAACGATGAGCACGAGCAGGATGATGATAAAAATGATGATGCTCATCGTGGAGGTGAGACAAACACCTGAAGGACGGTCTCGATGTGTTTTGTTTTTCGGCCGCAATTCTCGCACTTCTTTCTTTTTGTATGTCCATCCGGCCTATGGGGGCTTTGCCTGATAGACACCATATGGCCGGTATGGCATTTCGTGCAGACAACCTCTCTCAACTCCATTACTTCGGCATTCCCCCGCGGCCAAACCGCAAAGCGACTTCTGTGCTCAAGAGGAAACATAGCGCTCAAGATCGGAGTTCGATTTCTTTCTTCTCCACGATATTTTCAAGCGTTGTATTCGCCTCATCGACTATTTTCTGAATCTCGCTCTTGAAACGCTTCTCGTCGTCTTCGCTGGCGCCGCTTTTTTCGAGATCGGCAATCGCTTTCGCGCGCGTGGCGCGAAGCGCCACGCGCGCTTCCTCTAATTTTCCCCGCACGAGCTTCACCAGCTGTCCGCGGCGTTCCTCCGTCAATTCAGGAAACGACACCCGCACGCCCTTTTCATCGGAGCCGACCGAAACGCCCAAGTCGGCGAGCGTAATCGCCTTCTCGATCGGCTTCACGTGCCCTTTGTCCCATGGACTGACGTAGAGCGTTCGTGCGTCTTCTACAGAAATACTCGCGACTTGGTTTAGTTTCATCTTGGAGCCATAGACTTCGATGGAAATCCCGTCAAGCAAAGCCGGCGTCGCGCGCCCCGTCCGAAGCCCCTGGAGTTCCGTCGCAAGCCAATTCCCTTTTTCGGAAGCCGATTTTTTGAATTGAGCTGCATTGAACATATCTGAGGATTAGTATAGCAAAATCTGTTAATCCAATCTCGCTTTGAAAGGAGAAATGCGCTGCCCGAAGAACTTCCCTCCTAGATCCTTGAAACGTTTTGTAAGGTCCGTTGTATAAAAAATACGCTTCGATTTTTTAGAGAGTCTGGAGTCGATTTCAGGATGCCGAGAGAGATACTCGGCAAGTTTCTGCGCGACAACCCTTCCCTCAGAAAGTATATGCGTCTTCTTTCCTACGATTTTCTTTATTTCAGTTTTTAAAATGCCGTAATGAGTACAGCCAAGAATGAGAGTATCTATGTTCTTTACAAGAAGCGGCTTGAGATACTGGGCAAGAATGAGTTTCATGGCTTTGGAAGTATGCTCTCCAGCTTCGACCAGTGGCACAAGAAGCGGAGCTGCCTCAGAGAAAAGCCTGATATGCGGATTTCTCATTATGAGCTCTCGCTTGAAGGTTCCTGAGTTCACGGTTCCTTCTGTCGCAATAAGCCCGACATGATTATTTTTTGTCTGGCGCATTGCCTCTTCAAGCGCGGGAACGATGACTCCAAGAACACGCCTTCTCCCTGGGTAGCGAGCCGGAAGATACTCCTGCTGAATCTGCCGCAGAGCGTCTGCAGAAGCGGTATTGCACGCGATAATAATAAGCTCACAACCGTTTGCAAATAAAAAATCCACTGCTTGCTTGGTAAATTCGTATACGACCCCCATGGAGCGGGTACCGTAGGGAGTCCGTGCGGTATCCCCGAGATAGACATAGTCATATTCGGGCAATTTCTTAACAATGTCTTTCAGAATGGACAACCCTCCAAAGCCAGAATCAAATACACCAATGGCGCCTTTTGTGAAATTTCTTTTCATCTTTGTGAATAATACGCGTATTCAGGACTTTGGAAAGAAGCGAAAAGTAATCATTCAAACAGGTATCGAGTAGCAATGGTGTTGGATGATTTGCAATTTCATTTCTTTATATTATAATGTCCAGATGCCTTGGTTTAGCGAATCAACACTTGTGCAAACAAGACGTGCCAAAAATGCCGAGCAAGCTCCGCATACCCGACTGTTAACGCCTATGACGATACCGAGAGAGAAGGGGTGGCGCTCTTTTTCTACACGACAGCCTGAATTCGGGGAGATAACTATGATGACAGCTCATGCGAACGGCGGTGGGGGGGGTGAGGAGGATGACTCCTGGAGA
>CAZVGP010000036.1:0-2489 GCA_964626715.1 uncultured Candidatus Saccharibacteria bacterium | reverse complement strand
AGAAGCTGATAAAATAAATGAAGAAAAAAAGCAAAGAGGAAATGGGCAGAATCGTACATAATAAAAACAGTTAATGGCTCACTCCGCTGACTCCGCGTGGAAGCGTGACCGCGAGGTGACCGAGGACTGATTTTGGAGATGAGCCTTGCAATCGCAGATACCTATCAGCATCTAAAAGGTCCCGAAGCGTTTTCGCGTTGGCGTTTTCTTCGTGAGCAATGGAAATGAGCTCCCGCACGAATGCGCGCACGGGCGCGCGCTCCTGCGTTCTCGTGATGCGCTGGACGATTTTCTCGACCCGTTTGAGCCGGTCTGCGTAACTTTCTTTGAGAAATTCTTTCGCTTCCTCGCTTCCGGTTTCCGGTTTCCGGTTTCCGGTATCTAGAGTAATGCACCGCGAACGCAAGGTCGGCAAAAGATGCCCTGCCGAGTCCACACAGAAAAAGAAAATAGAATTCCCCGGAGATTCCTCGACAACTTTGAGAAGCGCGTTCTGCGCTTCAGTGGTTGCTCGGCCGAATGAAACGATGATGTATTTCGCTTCGCTGATCGCTTTGAGAGACGCGAAGGATGCGATCGCGCGCGCATCATAGACACCGAGTTCCTGAAATGAGAGCTGAAGTACATCCGGATTCCGTTTTGTTTCGACGCCTCGTGCATCAAGAACTCCACTCACTTCCTCTGCGCCTTGCTCGAGAGAGCCGGAGACGATGTATGCGTGATGCAATTCCTTGAGCCTAGATAACTCATCCACTTTCATAACGGTGTTGTAGGTATAGTGTACTCTAAACAAAAATAGCCTTTCGAGGCGGGCTCAAGCGCAGACCTATGCCGACTGTACGCGGAAGGAACGCAGGAATAATTAAGCAACTATTGATCTGACACCGCGTTTGTTCTGCATAGTTCCGCGTGTAGTCCGCGTCTATCCGCGTTTAGTGGTCATCGTCTTTTTATACGTCTCTAAGTGCTCCAGCGCAACGCCCGTGCCTTTCGCGACACAAAACTGTGCTTCATCGGCAAGAACAGCTTGAACGCCGGTACGGCGGAACACGAGTTCGGGAAAATGCCGAAGCTGCGACGTGCCGCCTGTCATGATGATGCCCTTGTCTATGATATCAGCGGCTAACTCTGGCGGAGTTTCTTGAAGCACATTCCGAATCGCTTTTATCATTTCTCGAAGTTCGCGTGAAATCGCTCGAACTATCTCGTTTGTCGTTATCGTCGTCGTCCGTGGCAACCCCGAAAGCAAGTCACGCCCTTTTATCGTCATGATGAGTTCTTCCTCAACGGGGACCGCGGAGCCGATGCCGATTTTTATGTCTTCCGCGGTCTTGTCGCCTATCGCGAGGTTATAGGTTTTCTTAATGTAGTCGGCGATCGCTTGGTCGATGCGGTTCCCGCCGCATTTCACCGAGGTGGAAGCGACAATGCCGCCTAAGGAAATAACGGCTACATCTATGGTCCCCCCGCCGATGTCCGCGATCATGTGCCCGCGCGGTTCATGAATCGGTATGCCCGCGCCAATCGCGGCAAGAATCGGCTCTTTGATAACGTATGCGTTTTTCGCTCCGGCTTTGAGCGCGGCTTCGACGACCGCGCGGCGCTCGGTTGACGTGACGCTCGCGGGTACCGAAACGATGACGTCCGGTTTGAAAAGATTCCACGGCCCGAGAGCTTTCTTCATGTAGTAGCGGAGCATGGCTTCCGTCACGCGATAGTCGGCGATGACACCGTCTTTCATCGGCCGATACGCGATGATGGATTCCGGCGTCCGGCCTATCATTTCCTTTGCTTCCGTTCCTATCGCGAGAATTTTCCTATCTCCCACCGAAACTGCGACGACCGAGGGTTCGTTCAAGACGATTCCCGTGCCCGGCACAAAGACCAAGGTGGTTGTCGTGCCGAGATCTACGCCGAGCTTGGGAGAAAGGAAGGACATGGAAAGAAAGTATACCCCCACACCAACTTTTAAAGAAAGTTGTTGTGGGGGCGTAACAAAAAGCCGGTTTATCGTATTGTTGACAAAAATAGTATCCGTATGATAGACTTTTGAAGCAGAGTTTAAAAATACTTGAAAACCATGGGAGAAAAGCATAACCGCGTAAGCTATAGTGATACATTCGTTGACGGAAAGTCCGAACCGGTAGATTTAAGTAAAATGCCTGACTGGTTCAAAAAGATAGCGGAAATACTAAAATAGCGAAGAAGAGTCGTAATTGCAGTAAGTACGAGAAACTTTGATAAAATCCGTTCAGCAACGAACGGATTTTTCTTTAGGTCCGTGAGATTTTGAGTCCGATTTCGGAGAGCCTTTTTTCGATGGCCTCGTACCCACGGTCGATGAGATGCGCGTTCCCGACGTGCGACGTGCCATCGGCAATTGCCGCGGCGAGGATGAACGCGAGGCCCGCGCGGATGTCGGGCCCAGTAATGTCCTGCCCTTTGAGAGGCGTTTTCCCTTTCACGTTTGCGCGATGCGGATTCACGAC
>CAZVGP010000035.1:0-5777 GCA_964626715.1 uncultured Candidatus Saccharibacteria bacterium | reverse complement strand
ACAGCAAAAATCTTCAGAAGGCTACTTTCGTCGGAAACGCTCAAACTTGAAACCATTGCGTCGAAAGAGTAGTCTGATAAGAAGGGAGGTTTTCATCCTGCCTACACATTCAATCAATACCAATGACCACACCGCACCGGCGACACGGCGACAAGAAAAACTCTGCATTCTTTGAAGAGTATCTTGGAAAAGTGTACGAACGCCGCGAAGCGGCGGGACTGAACACGCTCATCGGCACAATGCGCGGAATCGTCCTCCAGGTGTCAACCGGCGAGGCGTTTTCCTACTTTCTGGAACTGTATCTCATGACGCCGTACCGCCTCATGGAGGCATACCGATCGGAAACGCACGCGGTGTATGTTTTTAGCGTGAAGCCGGAGTTCCCGACTTTGTTCGTGTTGGAACCACTGTCAAGAGAATACAAAGACATGTTCACGGCGATTGATGCCCTCTACCCGCGAGGGAAAAGCAAGCCGAACGCACGCTACCTCGGCGAGATATATACAACCTCGGACAGAAAGGCTGTCTCAAAGATACTCACAGAGCAGGAAATACGCTTCCATGAACCTGAAATCGGGAAAAACGCCTTTCTCAATAATGAAAACTTCGTTTTTACAGAACGTTCCTACTTCACCAATAACATCGTCGGGTATTCTGAAAATGACCTCGTCAACTGCGAGAGTCTCGCGCTCGGCAAAAAATTTACCCTCACAAAGGAGGAGCATGAAAAACTCGCGAATGCAGACAGGATATACCAGCGTCTGGGTTTTCCCGATCTAATCCGCGGCATTGACCATCTTGCGACACGCATCTTTTCCAACGACCGCGAGCACGCGATCCTTGAATTTCTGACGCTGACCTCGTATTACTTCTGGGGTGCGTACAACATCGAAGACATGAACTCTTCAACGAACGTAACGCGCCACCCGAGCCTCACCGACGAGCTCATCTCCCCGGCAAAAGTATTCACCGCAAACAACGTGCCGTTCTATGTAAACAGCATAGATACGAAGCCTTCCCCGACCGAAGATTTCGTGCGGAATTTCGGACGCAGGATGCACCATATCGCCTATGAGGTCGCGGATGGCGTGCGAGAAGACGGGACAAAAAACATAGACTACGTGGTGGGACAGCTGGCACAAGCCGACATCCCCTTTCTTGCAGATATCATCGGCACATGCGACGATTTCCCCGACTTGAAACAGATATTCTCCAAATCTTCGCACTACTCGCTCCTTATCACCGAGTACGTCCAGCGGTGCCACGGCTTCATGGGCTTTTTCACGAAGACGAACGTGGCCTTTCTCACGGAAGCCGCCGGCAAGGACGAAGCCCTGAAAAAAGCGGATGTCTTTGACTAAAGGATAAACGCCGCTTCCTGAAGGAGAATCCCCTGTCATGCATTGCCGATAGCAAGGGATTCTCTGCAATTTGACTGCTAGTTAACCTTCGGCCGATCTTTTATAAGGTATCGGAGTGGCTTTTTTGCCCACTCGCCGGCGTACGAAACGCCGATTCGCGGCGTTCGTATGATTTTTATCTTCCTTCGGCTCGCCAAAGCCTTGGCGGAGGCGGCTATCCAAAGCCCGCTCGCATAGCTCGCGGGTTTCGTATTCAGGCGCTTATCAATCTTCAACGCTTTCGTAAGTCGCCCCGGTCCCATCAACGATTTGTCTTGCTCATGAATCATTCTCTCATTCGTGCGAATGAGAGAATGATTCATGTTGGTCTTAATGACGCCACGGATAAGAACCGCTGCGGGGTAGCCTTTCGGCCCCGTGACGATATTGAGCATGTAGTGCATGCCGTAGGTGAAATAGACGTACCAATGCCCCGCCGGCCCAAACATCACCTCGTTCCGTTTCGTCCTCCCCCGATAGGCATGCGACGCCTGATCCTGCGGCCCTACATAGGCTTCGGTTTCCACTATCATATATGATAGTACTTTCTTCCCGATCCTTCTTACTAAATACTTTCCAAGAAGCTCTCGAGCAACGATTCGCGCGTCACGTTTGAAAAAACTCACTGGTAATGTCTGTTTCAAAGTTAAAAATTACTCGGGAGTTTAAGCTACCTCTTTCGGAATTTTATTTCTTCGTACAACTAAGATGACAGTAATCACAATATTTGTAAGCGTCCATGCTGCCGGGTAGAGCACCGTTAGAATATTTAGCTGTTCAAGAGCAAGAATAGAAAGACCGTGTCTGAACGCACTAACTTGGTATAAAGAGAGGGTTTCGCTATAGGGCGCCCTCCAGGACTTACGTATAGTAGGAAAATAACCAAGCACTTCAGCAAAGGTAATAAGAATCACCGATAAAATGGGCTGTTTAACAACAAACCATAGAAAAATCGCGGCAAATGATAAAAAAAGGAATAGAATATCCCACTTTGTAATATCTGGACTACCTCTCCATAAGCTCAATAAAAAAACGATTGTGCATATAACAGATACACTAAAGAGGGCCCATGAGCCAACACCTGCCCCACCTAAGACCTGAAGCGCATAAGCTATAAAAGCGGTAAGGGCAACAATAAGCCATGTGAAAGCGTGCGGCTTAGTTTTTCTGTTCAAAATGTCTAGAATGTAAGGAAGATATCCAACAAATGTGAGTGCAACTACGACAGCGCTAATAACCACGCGATACTCCATACGAGTAAGCACACTCTAACACTAGCTACAGGTGGAGGCTTAAAATTCTTACTCTTTCCCAAGCTCAAGGAGCTGCCGTGGGAAGTTTCGTCGCCTCAACAGGAGCAGACAGAAGTGTTTTGGATTTTTTATTTTCGACAGCGTGAGCCATGTAATCGACGAACTCGGTCGTCTGAAGATTTTTGCTCACGAATCCCTCCAGCTCACTTCTGCTGCCTTCGGCATATATTCTGAGAAGTTCGTGATATTGAGCAGCTACACGCTCAAAAAACCCGAGCACGGCGGCTTTGTCGAGATTAATTTTCCAGGACGATTTGCCCTTCCCTGCGCGCTGAACGACCCCGGTTTCTTCCGCGACTTTCATGAGCATGATGCTCTGTCGGTAATACGCCTTTATGGCATCCTTGTCCCTGATGGCCGAGTACCGGCTCGAGTTTGCCAGCTGATGCACAAGCTCCGTCCGGAGATTCTTGAGTGACGCCTTTCTCTGCTTATGCTTATACGGAAGCCAGTTGTTGAACACGAGGCCCCCAGCGGTAGCTTTCCATTCTTCAACATACGGACTAACGAAGTCCTTCCCGAGACGCTCTTTGATGTCGGGAGCAAGGCCGATGGCATGCGCCATCTCGTGGGACGCGACAAATCCTCCCAGGTGCTGCTCGGCATCGATGCGCGGTTTATAGTGTTCGGCAAAAGCGGCCTGACCGAACACTTGTACGAAGGCCACGTTCGTAAGCGGTTGGCGTGCCTTCACGGTTGAGACGTCGAGAGACGCGTCGACGCCTCCAGCAAGGCGCGCATCGAGTTCGTTCGGGAGCACTTGCCCGGCGGGCTTGTGGTCCATGTCCATGCCGCCGCCGAGAAAATGCCGCGCGGCGGCGTTGCTTTTTTCGACCAGGGCCTTGCTCTGCCGCATAGTGGCAATATCGGCGAAACTCGTATCATCCATCATCCGAAGCATCCGCGCTTTGGTTTTCATGGAAAACTGCTGCGTGCGCTTTGCTTCGGCATCCGGAGCGCGCAAGCTTATTTCGGGAGCGCGCACATGCGAGTCTGCAAGGTAACCGGTCTCTATCGAATGGACATGCATGACATCTCCGACATCCACAATCTGCTCGGGAAGCAAGGTATCGGCCGCGAGCCAATCTTCAGTAGCACTGGTTTCATAGGCCTTGAGTACGGCTTGGTAGTAGCGGATTTTCCGCGCAAGAAGGCTTTTGGGATCGAGGATTTTCCCCGTCTGCGCAGAGGATTCGGCCTGCCGGAGTAATTCAGCAAGGAGGTTCTTGTACGACGCAACGATGACTTTCGTCTCTTCAGGATACGCCGCGTGCATGGGAACTTCTCTGACTTCGTCGCCTACCATGCGCACGACAGAACCCTCGTTCTTAAGGCCGCGCCGAGTGCGTTCGTTGGTGTCTATCGGGGAAGGTTCGGTAACTACCTTCAGGTACAGGCGGTCGAGCGCGGCCATTGCCGGACCCAGCGCGAGATATTCTGCTTTTGCGACTTCGGTAAAGCCGGTGTCGGGCGATTTGGAAATCCATTCGGCAACGAGGGCGAACTTCAGACGGTTGGCTTTCGCGATGAGCTCGTGCAGAGCGAAGTGTTCGCCGGAATTCGCCGTGACGCGAGCCCACTCCCTGCGTTGTACGGCGTTTTTTGCTCGAATCCGCAATGCATCACCCAGTCTTTCTTTGTCGAGCAACCGAGCGATGAAACCGTCAACAATAAGATCGATACTGCGCAGAGCACGGGACCCTTGTAAGCTTGTGAGAGATTCTAAGGCCGTCTTTAATTTTCGATCTCGCGAAAGCTCTTCGACGGTAATAGGCATCTCCCTGATTGCACTTTCATTGCGTGAAAACCCCGGGAGTTCCATATCCCTGTATTCAAGGGGTATGAAAGGTTCACGGTTGATTTTTACAGTTTCTTGTGCCATAACGAGATACTAACAAAAAATGGTGCGTAACACAAAAAGAATCTTTTCTCATACGCGAGACGCCCGAGGAGTCTTAGTGATTAGAACAGCACTCCAGAAGATTCAAGGATTTTCGTGATGTTCATATTTCTAGTTAAGCATTTCTAAAGCAGCAAGAAGAACATCAAAGTCCTCATCGGTGTGGGCCGGAAAGTTGCCGATGCGGATGTGCTCTTCCTTGTGGGCTCCGTACCCGCTCCCGACAATGAGCCCTTGCGTCTTAAGTTCATCAATGACACGCGCTGACCCGCCAGAGACAGTTGCGGCAATTGTTGTGAGAGAGCGTCCGTTCGGATTTCTTACAAACGGCGAAAAGAGAGAACTGCTCTCCAGAAACTCATAGACTCTCTTTGCCCGCTTCTGGGCTTGTATGCGCAAGGATTCTAGGCCGATTTTCAGAAAATCCTCCGTGACTTTCCCCAGAAGATAGATATCGAGGACGTTCGGCGTTTCGGGCGCTTGTTTTTTGTCAGCGTATTTCTTCAGCTCCAAAAAGCTGTGGTAACTGCCGATGGAAACGCGCTGTGAGAGCTCGGCCGCTTTCGAAAACGCGCGCGGGCTCACAAAGAGAACCGCGAGCCCCGCGGGAAGCCCGAAGCCTTTTTGGACCGAGAAAAATACGCAATCGACCGTCTGCCAATCAAGAGGCACGAGAGGGGCCGACGAGACGATATCAACACCAATCAATGCCTTCGGATATTTCTCGCGAAGAGTGGCAAGTGCAGAGGGCGGTATCGCCCCTCCGGTTGAGGTTTCGTTCTGCGTTACGCAGATAAGTTCGACATCCGAAGAAAAAGCAGCTTTCGAAATGTCGGGTACCTCTCCGTTGGGAACCGTCAAATCTTCAATCACCTTGCCGAGACTTTTGCTCGTCGTCATCCACCGCTTTGAAAACGCGCCGTATACCACGTGCGCGCTCTTTTTCTCCACGCAATTCTGTATCGTGCGCTCCATCGCTTCCGTCCCGCTCGAAAGGAAAAACGCCTCACACGCTTCAGGAACAGCGAGAAGCTTCCGCACGGAAGCCATCGTATGTGCATAGATGTCCATGAACTGACTTCCTCGATGCGAAATCGAAGACACGTTCAAAGCCAGAGCTTCCTCGATATGCGCGGGAACGGTCGGATACAGCTGCGTCGGACC